>NZ_JBTYKD010000394.1:0-2173 GCF_054880495.1 Nostoc sp. | reverse complement strand
TCGCTATTAGACAGACATATCTCACCGTATTATCTCGTAGTTTTTTTCATAAATCAAATATGATTCCTATAGTACGGCATACATTCCCGCAACCGTGATTCCGGGTGAGACTCTAACCACAACCGCCCTAAACTGTTCTCCACCATATACTGAACAATCCAATGCGGGGTAAACAATTGCGTCGCGGCTGGGATATCTGCGGCTGCAACCTTCGACTTTGCTCCAATTACCTCATCCTTGCGTTCAGAAATATAGAACTGATACAGCCAACCCACTACTTCAATATCCTGCCAGTCTTCCTCTGGAATCTCCTTCACCAGTCGCCTGACAATTGAATCCTGATTTAACAGATTTCCAGGTAAAAACAGCGCTTGGTAGTTCTGGCGAGGGTCAAACACTGCCGGAATTCCCTCTGCCAAAGCTTTACACTGAGCTAACACCAGACGCCGATAGAGAAACTCATCCGGGTTAGGATCACGATTAGCAAAACCACGCCATTCATTGAGAGTATCCAAGTCAAGTCCAGGTAAATCCCCCATTTCGGCAATAGAACTAGCATCCCGCAACAAATCAGGGTCTACCAAATTCGGGTCACTACTACTCAACACCCGCCCAATATATCCATTCACCTCCATAAATCGCAACGCCGCTAAACGGTTAAACCAGGTGTAGGCAATTTCATTAATCAGCGCATCTAACGCCTGGGCTGGGCTGGAAATTAGCGTTAAATCTTGCAAGCGATTTCGCAGTTGTTCGTATTGGTTTGTTTCCGTTGCGTTCAACGTTTGACCTGCCACCAACAGCCCACCTGTAACGGCTTGGGGTTGTGTGATGCTTTTGTCAGTAATGCCATACTGGGTCGCACGAGCTTTTACTTGTTCCCGTAAGTAGCGACGCGCCCAAATTGCGAAGTTTTTAATAGCAGTGCGGTTCATACAGTGATTGAAAATTGGTAGTTTTTCACATCAACCACCCCGCATTTAATTTCGGAGAGATTAACCCAAGTCAGTTTTAACGAATTAACACCTTGATAACCACCGCGTTTTAACTGACTTTTGCTATGGAATTTCTATTTACCAGGATTTAAGTTGATTTCCTACTATTTTGGCTACTATAAAGTAAGAAAAATATAATTACCTTTTGGTAATACCATGCCAGCTGAAAAACTATCCATTTCCTTACCAGCATCTTTAATAGAGTTTATTGAGAATTACAAAGTGACAAAGGGGTGTAAATCTCGCTCCCAAGTCATTGAGTTAGCACTGGAGTTACTGCGGTATCAAGAGTTAGAGCAAGCTTACAGCCAAGCTTCGGCGGAAGTTGACCCAGATTGGGATTTGACAATAGGGGATGGGTTAACAGATGAAACGTGGTGAAATTTACTATGCTAATCTCAGTCCAGTAGTAGGGGCAGAAATGGATAAACGCCGGCCTGTGCTAATTGTGAGCAATGATGCTAATAACAGTGCTGCTAGTACGGTGACAATTTTACCGATTACGTCTAATGTCAGTCGTGTTTATCCTTTTGAGGTTTTATTGAATCCAGAGGAAAGTGGTTTATCTAAGCCTTCTAAGGTACAAGCGCAGCAGGTACGCACGATTTCAAAGCAGCGCATTTTAGGAGATGGGGTAGGTTGTTTGAATCAGGATTTGATGCAATTAGTTGATGCTGCTCTCAAGTTGCATTTAGGCTTGGAGTAGGCAAAACAGGAGAGCCGCCCCGCCAGATTTATTCAAGACGGACGCGATGATTTTGGTGAATCTTATCCAGTAGAGTATTCCGCAAAGCCTCTAAATAAACATCCACATCTTGGGGTGTTTCCAGTAGCGACTTAGTTGCAACTCTCGCTACCTGAACCGATACGATAGATTTGATAAACGTTGCTGTACTATAACTGCCATTGCTCGATTGACGCTCGATGATTTCATTAGCAAGCTTGTCTACTTTTTCCAGCAAATGTGGGAGGATGTTTTCTAGTTCACTCTGATGTGCGATCGCAGAATCAATGCTTGCTACCCGATCAACTGAGGTGACAACTTTATCAATATCTTGGGTGAGATTTGTGAGGTCTAGCTGGGCAGAAATATCTTGGTGAGCAGAAGTCACATACTCAGCTAATTTCTCCCGCATTGCTTTGCCCTTAGTCTGCACTTGATAAATTTGACTTGTTAG
>NZ_JBTYKD010000393.1:0-10779 GCF_054880495.1 Nostoc sp. | reverse complement strand
TACTTGCTAAAAATTAACTATGAAAGATGAAGCAGAAAACCATCTCAGGCTGACTTGTGAAGTAGAAACTACCATAAAGGTGATTGGCGGACGCTGGAAAGTTTTGATTATTAGAGAATTAATGACTGGTGTCAAACGGTTTGGTGAGTTGCAACGGGCTTTACCTGGAGTTACGCAAAAGATGCTGACTCAGCAACTCAGAGAAATGGAGCAAGACGGGATTATTCATCGAGAAGTTTATCCGCAGATTCCACCCAAGGTAGAATATTCGCTAACGCCTTTAGGAGAAACTTTGCAACCAATTCTCTATGCTATGCATGAATGGGCTGTTCAACATTTCGCTCAAACACATCGCCATCAATCTTGAGCATATAGCAATCATATAGCAGTCTGCTTTGATTTTTGAAATTATTTGCGTAGACAGGGAGTGGGGAGTGGGCTTGCCGTGAGCGTAGCCAGCTACGCTTTTAGCGTCTCGTAGAGAGGGTCATTACGAATTACGAATTATTTTAATCATTGCTTCTTAAATATTCAATCGCCGCCTCTAATTTTGATGCGTAACTTTCAGCAAACCTTTCAAACCAAAGTCCTTCGGACGAAAGTGAATCTAGTTTAGCTAACCATTGTTTTGCTTGCACTTTCAAAGCCTTTAGTTGTTTGGCTTTGAGTTGTTCTTGTCGAATTCCTTCCTGTTCTAGTTCTTGCTGTCTTTTTAACTCAATAGCAGCATCTTCTTTTGCAAAATCAGCTTGAACTTCTGCCAACAGCTTATCCATGAAAGATGACGACTTTGGCGATGGTGGAATAAAGGATTTAGCTGTGGCTGATTTGGATTGCTGTTCTGGTTGTACTTGTTTATATTCAGTTTGCAGTTCAGCTAATAGTTTATCAATGGAATCCATTTTTGCAATTCCTAATAAATGGTATAGCTAGTCATTAATGGCATTGAGCAACACTTCCGATAGACTCAAATCTTCCATATCTTCCATAGTAATTGTGTCACAGATATCAAATTTAGCACCAGCACTCTGGAGTTCATCGTCTAAGACTTTCAGAAAGCGGGTAGCTTGCTGATCTGTACCGACTTGAATGAACGAAATAGCTAATTCCTCATCTCTGTCGATGCGGCGAGAAGCTTCAATAATCACTTTCATTACTGCTTTGCGATCGTCCGGTTCACCATCAGTAACCACTAAAATTGTTTCACCATTTGGCTTTGTTTGACCAGCTGCTTTGCGTTGTAAATAATCATCAGTTGCGTGTTTTAATACACCTGCTAAGTCAGTTGTACCAGAGGGATCATTTTCTCGAAAAATTTGTGCTACCTTGCTAGATGTCACATTTTCGTATCGCTTAAATTTACCAGCGAATATATAGATAGTAATGCCATCTGGGTCAAATTCCTCACACTTACTAGCTAAAGCTAAAGTAGATTCCTGGGCTGCAACCCATCTACTTCTACCACCCTTTTGATCTTGGGTGGCCATGCTGCCACTTTTATCGATAATCAAGGTATAGTCACGATTTTCTAGCATTATTCAATTCTCCAGTTAAGAGTTATTAGACTGTGGGCGCTCAACGCATTAGTCAGTTATGGCGTTGCTCAATACATCTACAAGGCTCATATCTTCTAAGTCGTCTAAAGTGACAGTATCGCAAATATCAAATTTAGCGCCGACACTTTGCAACTGGTCATCCAAAGCTTTGAGGAACTTAGTTGCTTGGGCATCTGAACCTACTTGAATGATCGAAATTGCTAATTCTTCATCACGTTCCATCTGGCGAGTAGCATGAATGATCACTTCAAACACAGCTTTGCGATCGTCTGGTTCCCCATCGGTGATCACTAAAATTGTCTCACCGTTTGGCTTCGCTTTACCGGCTGCTTTGCGTTGAAAGTAGTTATTGAGTGCATCCTGGAGTACACCTGCTAAGTTTGTCGTTCCAGAAGGGTCATTTTCGAGAAATATCTGAGTGACTTTGGCTGAGGTGACATCATCGTAGCGTTTAAATCTACCGGCAAACACGTAAACTGTAATCCCATCTGGGTCAAACTGTTCGGCCTTTCTTGCCAAAGCAAGTGTAGACTCTTGGGCTATCTCCCATCTACTTTTACCACCCACTTGGTCGGGTGTGGACATACTACCGCTTTTGTCAATGATTAATGTATAGTCGCGATCGCTCATCATAATATTTCGATGATTGTTACCCTGTGGTTCTAGTTTAACTCCGTTTTTTTACTAGCAAGCAAGGCTTTTAAGTATTTGTATCAATCATGCTAATAAAAAAAGCTACGCCACGGTTGACATCTAGTGAAATTAAATATTGCTTATCCAGAACCTTAGTACAATGACAAAGGACAAATAACTAAATCGACGGACGACTATCCCGGATACCCCTGGAAGGGATGGGATTCCCGCCGATTTTCTTTGATTTGGTTGTTGCATCCTGAGCTAGTGTGGGAATAATAAATACTACTTATGCTGGCACACACGGAGCTAAACAAAAACTGTTTAGCTCAATTTTAGAGATAAATTTGGGTATGAAGCATCTTAGATTCTTAGATAACCCCGCGCCAAAACAAAACACGGAGCAGCAAAACTTCTCCCTGGCGTTTCTGCATCAGATGATTAATAGCATATCTGACCCAATTTTTGTCAAAGACTGTCAACATCGCTGGGTCTTAATTAACGATAGCTACTGTGATTTCGTCGGTCATAGCCGAGAAGAATTAATTGGCAAGTCAGACGATGATTTTTTTCCTCAAGCAGAAGCTGATGTATTCCGGCAAAAAGATGAACTGGTTTTCACCGCAAATATTACCAATGAGAATCAGGAACTTTTTAGCGATGCTGAAGGTATAATCCATCTGATCTCTACAAAAAAGTCTTGCTTTGAGGATGAGACTGGTAATAAATTTCTGGTAGGTAGTATTCGAGATATCATTTTACAGAATGAAGCAGCGAAAGTTCTGGGTGTGACTGGCAGAGTTACTGATCTGACTAAACTCGTGCAAAAGAGCGAGGCACTTCAGGAAAGCCTGGAAGAATCAGACCGGCAAGCCAAGTTAGACCTACAGCGTGCTAATGCTTTACTGGAAGCTCAACAAGAAGCTGCGCTCGACGGAATTCTAATTATTGATGAAAATCGCACAATTGTCTCATTTAATCAGAAATTCTCCCAGTTATGGCAAATTCCTGCGGCAGTGTTCCAAACACGCGACGATCGCCAACTCCTGGGATGGGTACTAGACCAACTAATCAATCCAGATGAATTTTTGGCTAAGGTGGAGTATCTTTATCAGCATCCAGAGGAAAGCAGCCGTGATGAAATTTTCCTCAAGTCTGGAAAGATTTTTGACCGCTATTCTGCACCCGTGCGTAAGCAGCAAGGAGCTTGTAGTGAGACATCACCTTCAGGAGACTATTACGGTAGGATTTGGTATTTTCGCGACATTACCGAATATAAGCAAGCAGAGGCAGAACTTAGAGCTTCACAGCAAAGATTGACGTTGCTGGTTGAACAAACACCTTTAGCCATTATTGAATGGAATACCAACATTGAAGTTCAGACATGGAATCGCGCAGCAGAAAGAATCTTTGGATACACCAAAGAGGAAATGCTGGAGAATCCTTTTGAAATTATAATTCCTGAGAAGGCCAGAAAACACGTAAATGAGATTGTCACCGCCCTGTTAACGCAACAAGGAGGAAATTTGAGTATCAACGAGAACGTCACTAAAGATGGCAGGACGATAGTCTGTGAGTGGTATAACAACCCGTTAGTGGCTCCTGATGGACAGGTGATTGGCGTTGCCTCAATGGGGTCAGACATCACAGAACGCAAACGATCTGAAGAAGAACAGCAAAAATTTGTAGCTTTGATTGAAAACAGCAGTGACTTTATTGCCATTGCTTCAATGGAAACGGAAATTATCTATGTGAACCCTGCCGGACTCAAGATGGTCGGACTTACTAGCCTGGAAGCAGCCAAAACCAAGTCAATGATTGATTTTCATTCACCAGAAGCTTTTGCAAAGTTTCAGCAGCAAATTATTCCTTTGATGTCTCAACATGGTTTTTGGCAAGGTGAGTTTTGCTATAGACATTTTCAAACGGGTATAGAAATTCCTACTGATTGCAACCTATTTATAGTTAAACATCCTGAAACAGGAGAGCCTTTTTGTCAGGTAGCTGTTGTTAGGGACATTACAGAACGCAAACAAGCCAAGGAAGCTCTGCTAAAGTCGGAAGCGCAACTACGACAACAAGCTCAAGACCTTAAGGAAACACTCCGCGAACTTCAACGCACCCAAACTCATTTAATTCAAAGTGAAAAGATGTCTAGCTTAGGTCAACTAGTCGCAGGAGTGGCACACGAAATCAATAACCCGGTAAATTTTATCTATGGCAATCTCAGTCCTGCCAAGGAATACACCCAAGATTTACTTGCACTTTTGCAACTCTACCAAAGTCATTATCCTAAACCTGTACCAGAAATTAAGGATTTTGCAGAACTAATCGAACTGGACTTTTTGAAATCAGATTTGCCACAAATACTAAACTCAATGAACGTTGGAGCAGACCGCATTCGGGAGATTGTGCTTTCCCTGCGAACTTTTTCACGCTTGGATGAAGCCGAAATGAAAGCTGTTGATATCCATGAGGGAATCGACAGCACTCTGATGATTTTACAAAGCCGCCTCAAGGGTAATGACCAGCGCCCAACCATTGAAATAATCAAAGAATACGGCAAACTACCTTTGGTTGAATGTTACGCTGGGCAGCTAAACCAAGTATTCATGAATATTTTGTCAAATGCGATCGATGCTTTAGAAGAGGGAGTGGGGAGTGGGGAGTGGGGGGTGGGGAGTGGAGATGAAAGGGATGAGGGAGATGAGGAAGATGTAGCTTTAGCTTCCTGCAGGGTGGGAGATGAGGGAGACAAAGGGAATAACCAATGCCCAATTTCGACAATTCGCATTTGCACTCAACTACAAAAGCCAAATCAGGTAATAATTAGGATTGCCGACAACGGATTAGGAATACCAGAAGATACTAAAAAACAACTATTCAATCCCTTCTTTACCACGAAGCCCATTGGCAAAGGTACGGGTATGGGACTTGCCATTAGCTACCAGATCATTGCAGAAAGACATGGCGGTTCTTTAGAATGTATTTCGCAGCCGGGACAAGGCGCTGAGTTTGTGATTAACATTCCCCTGATTCAGAATACGTCAACATAATTCGTCAGCTAAATACCTCCACTTCTTCAGGAACCTTCATTTTATCGAGAATTCCCCAAATTTCTTGTAACATCGGCTCTAAGCCGGTGCGCGTAACGGCTGAAATCACAAAAACCGGAGCGTAGGAGAGATGATTAAGTTGGGTAGCTAACGCCTCTAAATCCACAGTTTCTCGATCAACTGCATCAATTTTATTCAGCGCCAAAATTTGCGGACGTTCTGCTAAACCCTGTCCATAAGCTTGTAATTCTTGCTTAATTATGTTATAATCTCTAACCACATCATCACTGGTGGCATCAATTAGGTGAAGTAAGACTCGCGTGCGCTCGATATGGCGCAAGAAATCATGTCCCAGCCCTGCTCCGTGAGCTGCTCCCTCAATTAGTCCGGGAATGTCGGCGAAAACAGTACCATCGCCAGTAGGTTTCCGCACTACACCCAAATTTGGGATGAGGGTAGTGAAAGGGTAGTCGGCAATTTTTGGACGTGCAGCTGATAAAGATGAAATTAGAGTGGATTTACCAGCATTTGGTAAGCCAATAATCCCCACTTCTGCCAAAAGTTTTAACTCCAGACGCAGCTGCTTTATTTCTCCTGGTAATCCTGGGAGGGCGTATTCTGGGGCGCGGTTACGGTTACTCAAGAAATGCTGATTTCCCAGTCCGCCTTTACCACCTTGGGCAATCCGCAAAGTCTGCTTTGGCTCAATTAAATCCCCCAACAATTCGCTAGTTCCAGCATCATAAATGGTCGTACCGCAGGGAACTTCGATGATCAAATCCTTTCCTCCGGCTCCAGTGCAGTTACTTGGCCCGCCACGAGTACCTTTTTCTGCCTGAAAGCGATGGTTGTATCTGAAGTCCAACAAGGTTTGCAGATTTTCATCGGCAACGAAAATTACCGAACCGCCTCGTCCCCCGTTACCACCAGAGGGTCCACCAGTCGGCACGTACTTCTCCCGACGGAAGGCGACAATACCATCGCCGCCCTTACCAGCTTCAACTTCAATTTCTGCTTGGTCGATAAATTGCATACTTAATAATAGTCAGAAGTTAGGAATTAGGAATTAAAAATTATAACTTCTCAGTATATCACTTTAACTAAATATATGCTGAAACATCTTCACCGCAGTTATCTGCCAGATAGCAGAGGGCGCGGAAACGTAAACCTACCAGTTGCTCATATAACGGGTTAATTTTACACATCGGCGGGATGTGGACAATCTTGTGTCCAAATAGGGTGATATCCCTCTCAAAGGGACACTGAGAAGGAATCATTTTACACAAAAAACGGGCTAATCTGGGGTCTTGGATATCTAGCCCATCGAGCCATTCACGCAGGGGATGTAGTGCATTAATTTGACGCTTTGTAAGTCTAGGGCTGGGGATTGTTAAGTTAATTTGCTGTGGGCGTTCTAGGGTGTGGCGAAGGGCTTGGAGTAAATTCTCCGGCTGTTCCAAGGCTTGGCAAAACTGTTGCAAAACCTGATCTTCGCTGGGAGAATAAGTACCATCTGCGATCGCTACCATCACCGCTGTCCTTAAAAAATTTTCTGATGCTGGCGTACCTTTAGCCAACACTGCGGCTAATTCTTCTGGCGTAATTACCTCTAGTGAGTCCCATTTAATCCCAAAAGCTAATTCATCTTTAGTGATGCTGGCAATTAATTTCTGTTCTTCGGCATCAAAATTACCATCTGCCCAAGCAATAGTCAGCAGTCCACGCAACCAAGCGGCAATTTGTTCGCTGTTGTAGGGGGATTGAACGGTACTTGTCATAAAACTCACGTCTCAAGCTTTCCTCAGTCAATACTAAGCTACCCTACCGAGTGACTAAGAAGATAGTGGGGGCAGTCTAGAAAAATCAAGAAAGTGTGTAGGCGTAGCCAGCCATAGGTGTTACCCTGAGTCCTTCGACAAGCTCAGGGTAACACCTGCGCCGTTCGCGCATCTCGTAGAGAAGGGCATCGCCCCCTAGAGACATAAACCAGAGAAGTTTTCAAATCGCAAGACTCGATCTTGAGGTAAGATCCATTTAAGAATCATCTGGAAAATTTTTCTACTTAAATTTATGAATCATACTAAAGTTATCATCCTTGTAATCAAAAAATCCTCACTCATTATTTTGTGAATAACAACCCTAAAAGTTTAGGAAGCAGACTTGTCTTAGATCACTAATTTGCAGAGATTTAAAACAGCATTTGATGTTGATTGCCCAAAATTCACTACTGCTAAAAAATCTTACTTATATATGCTGCTGCTTGGGTATTTATTGGCAGCGCTTAGATTAGCTTGACTCCAAATTATTAAAATTAAGGTATAGATAATGTTTTTCTTTGGCATTGAACATGAAGTAGCTTTCCTAAACAAAGAAGGAAAGTTTGCTGATTTTTCCCGCACAAAATTTACTGAGTTTAATCAAATTATTGAAGAGCTACCCATATACCCCAGTGACTATCCTCAACTGCGCGTTGGGGACGCTGGTATTAAGATGAAGAGATGGTACATTGAGGGATTTGAAAGATTTGCTGATTGCGATAAAGTGATAGACTGTCATGTTAAAGGTATTGAAATTAGAACAACTATACATTCTGATATTCAAGGCGCTATTACTGAATTATCAAAAAGTTTTCACTTGCTACGTGAAGTTGCTGCTAACTTTAATTTATCACCAGTTTTGGTCAGTTTTAATCCCTACAATCCGATTTTTGAGCCTCAACCCCCATTAAACGATTATGAAATCAGACAGTTACAAGCTGATCCTGACGAACAAACTGCTCATATTCATATGGTGACATACGGCCCAGATTTAAATATTTCAGTCGCAGATATGTCTACTGAAGATATGATTGATATTGGCAGAAAATTAACTTATTACAGTCCCTATATCGTTCCTTTTAGTTATAGTTCCCCTTTTTATAACGGAGGTTTATGGGATGGGCTATCGGTACGAACGTTTATCAGAACTGGAAAAAGACCAGCAGCTTTGGTTTTTGTTCAGAAACAGCAACAACTGATTAATAGCATACCTTCTTTAACAAAAATCGCCCGCATTCCGGCTGAAGTTGGACGCATTGAATTTAAGGCTTGTGATAGTTGTGATGATTTTTCCACCTATGCAGCATTACTGGCGTTGTTGAAAGGTTTGGTGTTAGATGAAACCTTGCTGGGTAGAGCAACTGTACCTGATGCAGCATTACATCAACTTTCTGCAAAAGAAGGGTTTGACAACGAAGATATTTTTGACAATGCCACAAAAGTTTTACAAGCAGCCGAAGTGGCCTTAGGAGATGATCCAGATGTTGATTATTTAACGCCGTTAAAAGTGCTGCTGGCGAAGCGAAAAACAAGATCCCATGAACTCATAGAAATGTTCCATCGCGTAAGTTCAATAGAAAAGGTAATAAGGCAGACTTATCAAGTTTAAGGGAAAGATGTATTTCCCCCCCTTTTTAAGCGGGGATCTTTATATAAGTTAATCCTTTACAAATATCCTTTAAGGTGCTTAGTCCTGAAAGTCCTTTGATTGGATAAAATCGAGCTAACTGAACATAAATAATAGAGCCGTTAACCTGCCAAAACTAGATTAAGTCGATATATCTAGAGACTGATTTTATTGTGACTAGAGATGCAGAAAATTTCATTCTAGAGATTGATGCAGGCGTTAGCATTTTCCAAGTAAAAGTAGAAACAGCGAACCTAGAAACGAAGAATGTCAATAAGAAATGTAATATTTTTGCTAAGTAATTAAGGTGGTATTTGCTTATTATCCCTTACTAATTCGATGCAGAAATCCTCAGAGAATTTCTTCGTAAGGTTCGTTTTTAAAGAACTTCAAGACTGAAGCGGAGCTTACTAGTTTTAGTATTGCTCAAATTTGCTTAATTAGCTATAAGTTCTCGCTCTTTAAGTACAAGTTCTGTGTTGTTAAAGCTGTTATTGAGGATTACAAATGAAGATTATTGCTGCTGTTTTATCTATCTTCCGTCCAGTACGTTTTCTAGTTGTGGCTTTCACTTGTGCTTTAATATTGTTATCTAATACTTTTCCTGCTTTTGCAATCGATAGCTACCAAAGTGACACGACCGAAGGTACTACACAACTCCTTGACATTCAGCGCAAAACTGACGAAGCCGCTAAAGAACCACCAGCTGGATTGAGAAAGGTTCAAAAGGAGTCTAATGAAGGACTCAATGAGGTTCAGGGAGCTGCTGATATTGACAAGCAAAAGCGTCCTGAAAATTCACAGAGTTCAACCTCAGTGGAAGAGAATGTAAAGAATTTTTTGGGCAAAGTTACAGGTAACTAACAGAGTTAATTCCTTGGTAATTTTTCGGTAGTAATGGGTATTGTGTAAAAGCAGTGACCCATTACTAATTAGGAACGTGAAGTTGGCAACTGCAATTAAGCATAAAAGTATGTTCTCCCTGAGCATCTTTGGTTAAACTCGGTTTAGATAGTTTTAATTACAGATATCCTGATTAACTATTATATTTAATTAACATTTTTATTCTAGTAGCTGAACATAATTAGTAAAGTTCGCTAATTACTAAATTATTCGCTTAATACTACCTATTAAGACATAGGCATAATTATCAATGTGGCAATTAATTTAAACTTACAATATTCCCTTTGGTTGATGTGGATTATGCCGTAAATTTGAGAAGATAGTGAATAAGTTTGCTTAGGGATGGAAAACAATGCGTGCGATAAACATTGGTTTGACAGAAGAACAGCGTGAAGGTGTAATTAATCTGTTGAATCAAGATTTGGCAGATGCCTATTTACTATTGGTGAAAACCAAAAAGTACCACTGGGATGTCGTTGGTCCTCAGTTCCGCTCTTTGCACCAGCTTTGGGAAGAACACTACCAAAAGCTGACTCTAAATATTGATGCTTTGGCAGAGCGGATTCGTGCTTTGGGTGGTTATCCAATTGGCACATTGGAGGGATTTCTCAAGCTTGCTACCCTGAAGGAACATGCTGGAAATGTACCCACAGCAACAGGTATGGTAGCTAATTTAGTGAATGACCATGAACAGGTTATTCGTAACTTAAGAGACCATGTGGATCAGTCTGGTGAAAAGTTCCACGATCAGGGAACTGCTGACTTTTTAACTGGACTCCTGGAACAGCATGAAGAGATAGCTTGGATGCTGCGTTCATTTATTGAAGGAGAAGCACTAGACCCAGATGGTAGAAAGCCAGCAGCAGAGTCTAAGACTCCTGTAGGTGTGTAGCTAATAAGGTCTGAGTTGAGGATGTGTAGACTGTGAAACCAATTGAGGGAGGATTGATTCCTCCCTCAACTGGTGTGTAAGGATTAATCTGGCTGCATCTACCTATTCGCCATATTAATTGTAAAAACAAGATAATCAGGACTTACGCAAACAATAGCTGAAAAGAATGATTTTTAGGTAGGGGCAATACCCTGCGGTCAACAAGAATTTTTAATTAAGCCGTTCAAAAAAGGTGATTCTAAATCTGCGATCGCATTCGTAGAATATCTGCTTACTCAATATCCTAAAACTCGCA
>NZ_JBTYKD010000392.1:0-7547 GCF_054880495.1 Nostoc sp. | reverse complement strand
CGAAGCCGAAGTCCAAAATTGATATCAGCCAGGGGTTCCTGAAAAACTCAACCAAACCAAGTACGAGATGGTTAAACCAATGGCAATTAGCGCCACCCAGATAAAGCGATTATCTCTGGTATTGACCTGACTGAGGTCAACTAATTCTGGCTGGGCAAGTTTCGGCTTCTGCTGGACAGAAGATTTCGTAGACTTAGCGACAGTAATTTTGAGTTCATTCTCAGATAATGCACCCAAATCGGGAATTTCGGTCATCCATTCGCTGGGTCTTTTCAGCTTTGGTGCTTTTAAGATGTAAAGCATCTGTCGCGCTTGTTTGCTGGTTTCAAAATCGGGATGGCGTTTGAGTCTTTCGCAAAGAGCGATCGCCTCATCCGTGCGTCCAGCTGCTTCATAAGCTGTCACTAGATGAATTTCTACTTCGCCCCCAAAGCGAGAATTAGCAGCTAACAGGGCGCTGGCCTTTTCTAAATTTTCTACGGCTTGGCGGTATTGCCCATTTTCAAAGGCAATTTTTCCCGTCTGGTAGCGGGTTTGAGCAATTTCTAAACTTTCTGCACTCACGTCTTATATAAAAAATCAGCACTATTTTTATTTTGCCAATAGTTGTAATGTTTTTGGAATCTTTTCAAAGGCTGGCAATCTGAAAGGGAACGAGAGAATATTAACTCGTGGCTAAATTGCCCCAACTCAGATAAGGTAATTTGCCAGCCGTTGTCCGAACTTGATCAGCATTGGCCACCAACTGACCGCAAGCGTCCCAAGTCCCGGAAATAAATGTGCTTCTTGTACCTTCACCGATCGCAACTAAACCAGTGTAATCACCAATTTGCACTTGCAAAGTTTCTAAATTCACTGTCACGACAGCTTGAGGATTGGTAGCTATTAACTCTTGCAGTTGTTTAACAGTAACAGCATCGGCTGTCACACAAGGTATGCCCATTGCCACACAGTTACCAAAAAAGATTTCGGCGAAGCTTTCCCCGATTAAAGCTTGGATTCCCCATTTTGCGATCGCTTGCGGTGCGTGTTCCCGTGATGAACCACAGCCAAAATTTCTATTGACTATTAAAACCTTTGCGCCTTGATATTGGGATTGGTCAAAGGGATGTTCACCTTTAAGTGCTGTCCGGTCATCGATAAACGCGCCTTCACCTAACCCATCAAAGGTAATGGCTTTCAAATATCGTGCGGGAATGATGCGATCGGTATCTATATCGTTGCCCACTAAGGGTATACCGCAACCTGAAACTGTTTTAACTTCACTCACCATAAATTTAAGTTCTTACTTGAATTATTGCCTGTTGCAGATTTCGCGTAACCTCTCCCCTGCTTGGGGTTACAGCAACTCGCGCACATCAGAAACTTCGCCTTTAATTGCAGCAGTGGCGACCATTGCCGGACTCATTAGCAATGTGCGCCCGGAAGAGGAACCTTGCCTTCCTTTAAAGTTGCGGTTGGAGGAAGAGGCGCTGATTTGTCTTCCTTGTAGCTTATCGGGGTTCATGGCCAAGCACATGGAACATCCGGGTTCCCGCCACTCAAATCCAGCTTCCTGAAAGATTTTATCCAGTCCTTCAGCTTCCGCCTCTTGCTTCACCCTTTCAGAACCAGGGACAACGAAGGCTTTGATTCCCTCAGCAACGTGGCGACCTTTGGCGATTTTCGCCGCTTCTCGCAAATCAGTAATCCTGCCGTTGGTGCAACTACCAATAAAGCAGACATCTATTTTGGTGCCCTTAATAGGTTGACCAGGATATAAATCCATGTAGAGGTAAGCTTCTTCGGCAATGAATCGGTCTTCTTCCAGCAGTTCTTCTGGCTGAGGTACTGACTGGTTGACACCGATACCTTGACCGGGAGTAATCCCCCAGGTAACAGTAGGAGAAATTTCCGCAGCGTCGAATACGACTATATCATCGTAGTGGGCATCAGCATCACTCTTGATGGATTCCCACCAAACTACTGCTTGATCCCAATCTGCATTTTTGGGAGCAAAATCTCTACCTTTAAGGTAATCGTAGGTGACTTGATCGGGATTGACATAGCCGCATCTAGCACCGCCTTCGATCGCCATATTGCAGACAGTCATCCTTTCTTCCATATTCATTTGCTCAAATGTCGTACCTGCAAATTCGTAGCCATAGCCGACACCACCTTTCACGCCAAGTGTGCGGATGATATGCAAAATTACATCTTTGGCGTAAACTCCGGGGTTGAGAGTGCCGTTAACTTCAATTTTGCGGACTTTCAACTTAGAAAGAGCGAGGGTTTGAGAAGCGAGAATATCCCGGACTTGACTAGTACCAATCCCAAATGCGATCGCACCAAATGCCCCATGACTTGATGTGTGACTATCTCCACAAGCGATCGTCATTCCTGGTTGCGTCAGCCCCAGTTCTGGAGCGATGACATGAACTATACCTTGACTGCCAGAACCGATATTGTAAAAAGTTATGTTATTTTCTTGACAGTTATGTTCGAGCGCCTGGATCATTTCCTCTGCCAAGCGATCGCCAAAGGGACGCACCTGGTTTTCTGTCGGCACAATATGATCGACTGTGGCGACAGTACGCTCTGGAAACAGTACTTTTAAACCCCTCTCGCGTAACATCGCAAAGGCTTGGGGACTGGTGACTTCATGAATTAGGTGAAGCCCGATAAATAGTTGCGTCAGCCCTGAGGGAAGTGTACCAACGGTGTGTAAGTCCCAAACTTTATCAAACAGGGTACCTTTGCTCATACGTCAATCAATATTTAAAGAGTCCGATCTTAAATAGTATCAAAAAAGAGTCTCGGTTTTTGCAGATACTTGATATTAGTTACATCTTATTTCTCTGTGCCACGCCAGTTGCTACAACGGGGGGAACCCCCGCAACGCACTGGCTTCTCTGCGCCTGTGTGCTTTTATTCTTTCTTAACGAACCGCAGAGAGGCACAGATCACAGAGGAAGAGAGAAGAGAGGTAACTTACAGCAGAAATCATGTATTTTGAACCACATCTGTCGTAGGGGCACAGAAAAAGCTCATTGGTGTCAACTTAACGTAGAAGTTAGCCTTGGCAAGCTTTCGAGGTTTGACCCTCACAAGAACAGCCCCTCTCCCAATTTTGGGAGAGGGGAGCAAATTCTCTAGTTCCCCGAATCCCAAGTTGGGAGAAGGGGTTAGGGGATGAGGGCAAAACGCCTTCTCAAAGCAGATTTTTTCTTAAGTTGACACGCATAAGCTTTTTCTGTGCCCCTACCGCGTGGTCTATTTACCTGAAAATAGCTGTAAAGACCATTCGCTCACCTTTGAGGTAGCAAAAGCAAAAATTCTCCGAAATATTGAGATGCAAAGATGTAAATAACTTTATCCTTTCACTCAAGGATATCTAGGACAATACGAGATAGTTGCACTACCAGCATTATGCCCATAGATTTACGGGAATTTTATCAGGCTTCCGACCCCAGCAGAACTCTGTTTGTCAACAATAGCTCTGATGGCAAGTATTATATAGATTTTTCCTCAGTCCGAGGTGGGGATATTCTTGGCAAGCTGATGCAAAAAATTACTTATTTTAAGCCCAATGAACCCACTTGCACTTTATTTACTGGGCATATTGGTTGTGGAAAATCGACGGAACTACTACGGTTACAGGCGGAACTGGAAAAGTTAGGCTTCCATGTCGTCTATTTTGAGTCCAGTGAAGACCTGGAAATGACTGATGTCGATATTGCTGATGTGCTGCTAGCGATCGCTCGTCGTGTGAGTCAAAGTCTAGATAAAATTACCCTGGAGGCACCCAACAAGTTTAATGAGTTGCTCCAAGGTGCTTGGAAAGTCTTAAACTCCGAGGTGACGGGGGTAAAAGTTAAGGTTCCCAATGTCGGCGATTTTGGTGTCACCTCTGAAAAAGAAAAATTATCTCTGTCTGTGGGCATTGGTGAAATCACCGCCAAGATGAAAAATGACCCAACGCTGCGGGAGAAACTCAATCAGTATTTGGCACCGCAAAAAACTAAGCTGCTGGAAGCAATTAACCAAGAATTGTTGGAACCTGCCGTAGTTAAACTCAAACAGCAGGGTAAAAATGGTCTAGTGGTAATCGTCGATAATCTTGACCGCATAGATAATCGTGCCAAACCTTGGGGGCGTCCGCAGCAGGAATATTTATTTGTCGATCAGGGTGAGTTTTTGACGAAGCTTAATTGTCATCTAATCTACACCATGCCCTTAGCTTTGAAGTTTTCCAATGATTACGGAATGCTGACTCAGCGTTTCCCAGAAGATCCCAAGGTGTTACCAATGGTACCTGTAGAATGGCGTGATGGCAGTGTTCATCCACAGGGAATGGCACTCATGCAGCAGATGGTATTAGCGAGAGGTTTTCCTGACTTGACACCAGAGGAGCGTTTAAATCAAGTTACGGAGATTTTTGATAGTGCTGCTAGCCTAGAGCGGTTATGTCTAATGAGTGGTGGTCATGTGCGGGACGTGCTGAGGCTGCTGAATACCTGGATTACGGAAGAAATGAGTCTTCCCCTCACCCGTGAAACCTTAGAGCAAGTTATTCGTTCTCGGCGGAATGAAATAATCTTACCGATTTCTGAGGGTGAGTGGCAATTGTTACGTCATGTCAAGGAAAGGAAAAAGGTGAGTGATGACCACGGATATCAAAAACTGATCCGCAGTCGGTTTGTCTTTGAATATCGCGATCGTGGGGAGTCTTGGTTTGATGTTAATCCCATTTTGGCTGAGGCGAGGGAGTTGCAATGAGGAACTAGGGAACCGAAAAATAATGGGAGCATCTCAGTGAAAGCAAATAGACCAAATGAGAAACAAGATTCTTGCTCCCTCTCCTTACCAAGGAGAGGGTTGGGGTGAGGTTTTACAAGGCTTTTTACGAAAGTTAGATACTCCCAAAATAATTAGATCATGAAACCAGAAACCAAAAATGTTTTGTTAAAAGCTTACGCACAATTGCACAAAATCACAGAAGAATTGTACTCAGCCTCGGATAAAGCCGTAGAAAACAACGATTTTGAGGACGCTAGCTTACTAGCCAGTAGAGCGGATAGACTTTATGAAGAGATAGAAAATTTAGAGATTGTAATTTCAGAACAAGAGGAAATATGAAAACAATCCCAGAGTTAAAGACTCGGATTCAAGAACTCAGTAAACAAGCTGTTGAATTTAGTAGAAAAGCATCGGAAGTGTGTTTAAATGACCGTCAGCAAGCCAAGTATTTTAGACAACAAGCAAGAGAAGCTAGCAAACGCACTCAAGTATTAATACAGGAGTTAAAACGCCAGGAAGTTTAATTTTGTAGTCTTGAATCCTTCCTCTGCCTCCTACACTCTAGATTTACCTCAGCTGATGAGAGACTCGCAACCACCAGAAGATGACTATCTAAACAGCGATGTCTACGACGAGCTACGCCTACGCTCTGTGACACAATTAGCTTGGGCGATTGAGTCCTCTGTGGGACAGTTTAAGCTAATTTTGGCACGGTGTAATTATGCTAGAGAGCGCGATCGCCTCATCCAAAAATTGCCGGAAATTTGTCAAGTCGAAATTCGGATCTTGGCGGTGCAGCAATCTCACAGGACTCTTTATACTGCGATTCAGTCAGAATTCGGCAAAGAAATCCCAGCCTGTGTGATGGTTGTCGGTTTGGAATCAGTGCAGAATTTGTCTGTGATGTTAACTTCTGCTAATCAGGTGCGGGAGGAGTTTCGCAAGAATTTTCCTTTTCCCTTAGTGTTGTGGATTGACGATGAAATCTATAAACAACTAATACAGCTTGCGCCAGATTTAGAGAGTTGGGCGACTACAAGGAATTTTGCCATATCAACACAGGAATTAGTAGATTTTATCATCCAAACGGCTAATCAATGGTTTAGTAATAACTTAAATTTTAGGGTTCTTCAGTACCTGTTATGCTAAATTATTAGTTAAACATCAAAATTTGGCTTAAAAAATAGGGTTAAAAGCCAAAATTATTACTAAAATCCTAAAATGTTAGCAAATAATGCTAATTATGTTGATAAATAAGGCTTTCAGGGTTTTATCAAAGGAGTTTAGCATAGTAAGTACTGAAGAGCCAATTTTAGCGTCGATGTATATATAAAACTGGAAAATGAGTTAGAAGCAGCGCAAAGAGATTTACTCAACAAGCCAGATGTTTATAATTTAGAAATTCAAGCTAATTTAGAATCTTTACTAGGTTTTATCAAACAGATAAATAATCACAAAGATTCGGCGTTACAGCATTATCACAAAGCTTTTGAACTCTGGCAGCAAAATCATAATTTAGAACGGCAGGCAAAAATCCTCGGTGAGATTGGCTTTTGCTGTTATCTCAAAGCTTTTAAACATCAAGATATCAATCATCCAGATTGGCAGATAACTTGGGGTTATGTTCAAGAGTATATAAATTTTATTAACCAGTTTAAAAGTCCAGATTTAATTGCTAATGCAGTAGTTAAATTCGGTGATATTTTGCGAGACTTGCAAAAGTGGGAAACGTTGCAGAGTCTTGCTGAACAAGCTTTAGTAATCCATCAAACTAACAACCAGCTAAAGGAATTAGCCAAAGATTACGGTTTTTTAGCTGAGGTGGCTTTGGCTGAAAATAACTGGGTGAAAGCAAATCAGTTTGTTCAACAAGCTTTAAAAGTTTTCGCCGCAATTCCCAATCTGGAATCAGCGAATGTATCAGGGGTTTTAGCTGATATTCCCGAAAGGGTTTTAGAATCAAAAGATTTCAGCTTCTATCAGCTTCTCTTAGGTCGTTCTCAATACCATTTAGGTGAAATTAAAGAGGCAACTCTCAGCTTAGAAACTGCTAGAGATGTGGGTAATCCCCTAGAAGATGTCAGGCTTTATTTGGATATTCTCAGATTTTTGCAGCAGCTTTATTTTGAGCAGAAAGAATATCTCCAAGCATACAGAATCAAACAGCAACGGCGTTCTATTGAACAGCAATTTGGTTTGCGGGCTTTTATTGGTGCGGGTAGGTTAGAAGCGACAAAACAGGCATTTGTAGAGACATTGCGCTCAAATCCCCAAGAAAATATTGCCCCAGAAATTGCTGCATCTGGTCGCCTATTGGATGTAGAACGTTTAATTGAACGCATGGGTCGCCCTGATTATAAGTTGATAGTAATTCATGGGCAATCGGGTGTAGGCAAAAGTTCCCTAGTGAATGCGGGACTGGTGCCAGCTTTAAAGAATAAAGCGATCGGTATTCAAGATTATTTGCCGGTGGTAATGCGCGTTTACACCAACTGGGTGGAAGAGTTGGGGAGGCTTTTGGGAAATGGAGGGGATGAGGGGGAGTTAGAATCTCCTTCATCCACCTTTGAACCGGATGCATCCACCTCAGAACTCCGTTCATCCACCTTTGAACCGGATGCATCCACCTCAGAACTCCGTTCATCTCCCTTTGAACCGGATGCATCCACCTTTGAACTCCGTTCATCCACCTTTGAACCGGATGCATCCACCTCAGAACTCCGTTCATCCACCTTTGAACCGGATGCATCCACCTTTGATACTCAAAA
>NZ_JBTYKD010000391.1:0-25546 GCF_054880495.1 Nostoc sp. | reverse complement strand
TATTTAATTCTTATTCCTTAATCAACAATGCCCTATGCCCCATTCCCTATTTTCAAATCTGTGAGCATTTGTCGAAGTCTTTGTCGCCAATGGGGGGGATAAGTCCCTAAAATTGCGGAAATTTTTTCACAAGCAAGAACGGAATAGGCAGGGCGACGGGCTGGTGTGGGATATTCGGCAGTTGTAATGGGGACAATACGCTCAACTTTCAAAGGGAAGCCTAGCTGTTGGGCTTCTTCAAAAATGGCAACTGCAAAGTCATACCAGCTAGCGACGCCGCTATTAGTGTAGTGATAAGTGCCGCTAATTTTTGGAGTTAACTGGGGAATGATCTCAGCTATGACTATGGCTATATCTTGCGCCCAAGTCGGGCTACCAATTTGATCGGCGACAACACGGAGTTCTTGGCGTTCTGCACCTAGTCGCAGCATGGTTTTGACAAAGTTACTTTTACCAAAAATTCCATAAACCCAAGCAGTGCGGAGGATGAGGTGATAGGTGCAAGTTTCCCGAATTGCTTCTTCTCCAGCAAGTTTGGTTTTACCATAAACACTCAAGGGATTAGTTGTGTAAGTTTCCTGATAAGGTCTACACCCATTGCCATCAAAAACATAATCGGTCGAAATATGAATTAGAAAAGCTCCTAATTTTTGGCTTTCTTGGGCAATTATTAGGGGTGCAGTCGCATTAATAGCACTAGCAAGTTCGGCTTCGCTTTCGGCTTTGTCTACAGCAGTGTAAGCCGCAGCGTTAATGATGATTTGCGGTTGCTTGGATCTGATAACGTTGCGGAGGGTATCGGGTTGGGCAAGGTCTACTGTCGGGCGTGCTACTGAGATAATATTCCCGTAGTCTGGGAGAATTTGTTGAAGTTCCTTACCCAATTGACCATTATTACCAATTAGTAGAATTGATTTACTCATCCTGATTAGTTCTTGAACCTAATGCAATCATCAAGCTTAATCAAATATTTCAGCAGTTCTCAAAGGTTTACCTGCTTGGTCTTTAACTGATAAAATTGGTGGCAGACTCAGGGGCCAATCTATAGCTAAATCTGGATCGTTCCATAGGATTGTGCGATCGCTTTGGGGTGTGTAGTAATCTGTAGTTTTGTAGAGAACTTCAGCTATTTCTGAAAGCACGAGGAAGCCGTGAGCAAAACCTGGCGGTATCCACAGTAGGCGCTTATTCTCAGCACTGAGTTCAGAACCCACCCACTTACCAAAAGTAGGAGAGCTTTTTCTAATATCTACGGCTACGTCAAAGATAGTGCCGACAACAGCCCGGATGAGTTTACCTTGGGGTTGTTGAATTTGGTAGTGCAGCCCACGCAGGACGTTTTGTTTGGAGTAAGAGTGGTTATCTTGGACGAAGTTCGTAACAATACCTGTCTGTTGAACAAATTTTTGATCGTTGTAAGCTTCAAAAAAGAAACCGCGATCGTCTGCAAATACTTGGGGTTGAAATTGTAGAACTTCGGGAATTTTGGTATGTACAATGCTCATTAATATTATTTATAGGATGTGCCGCAGTGTTCTGATTATGAAATGAATTTTGCATTTATATTTTACAGGCACTGTGTTCAACCTTTGACGATCGCTTGTCCTCTTTTTAATCAGTAAATCACGTTAGTTCAATTTGACAGTCATCACCAATCAGAAATCGCAAGGCTTTGGGGCGACGGGGTGCAATAGTCAATTGTGCGCGTTGTCCAATCACGCTATCAATAATGCGCTGATGGATTCCGGCAATTTTAGCACTTTCTAAAATTACACTGTTTTCTAAATCGGTATCAATGAGTGTGGCATTGTTAGCAATACTACTAGAAGGGCCAATAAAGCAGTTTTTTAAATAACAATTGCTACCAATGATTACTGGTCCTCGAATTGTACAGTTAATTACTTTAGATTTTGCACCGATTTGGACTCGTCCAATAATCTGACTTTGGGCATCGACTTCGCCAACAATTGATGTTGTCAGATAGGTGTCGAGAATTAATCGGTTAGCTTCTAATAAGTCATCTTTTTTACCAGTATCTAGCCACCAACCTTGGAGATTGTAAGCTAAAACTTGCTTTTCCTGATTAATGAGGTATTGAATAGCATCAGTGATTTCTAGTTCACCTCTGCTAGAAGGTTGGATATTTGCGATCGCATCAAAGATGATGTGAGAAAAGAAATAAACCCCTACCAATGCCAAATTTGAAGGAGGAACTTTGGGTTTTTCAATTAACTGTAATACCCGTCCTGTTTCATCTACCTGAGCTACACCAAAGGCGCTAGGATTGTCAACCGAACGCAAGAGAATCAAAGCATCTGGCTGTTGTTGGCTAAATTGTTGCAGAAAGTAACGTAACTCACCTAGTTGAATCAGGTTATCGCCCAAGTACATGACAAAGGGAGAATCTCCTAAAAAGGGACGCGCGACTTGCACGGCGTGGGCAAGTCCAAGTGGTTGGTTTTGAATGATGTAGGTGATGTTTGCTCGAAAGTATTCTCCATTTCCGGTTTTCGCTTGGACTTCTGCCCCAGTTTCCGGGCTGATGATGATGCCAATATCAGTAATACCAGCAGCAACCATTTCTTCAATCCCATACCATAAAACAGGTTTATTAGCAACTGGTACAAGTTGTTTTGCTCCACTGTAGGTGAGGGGACGTAGGCGTGTACCTTTACCGCCAGAGAGAATTAATGCTTTCATCAGGATTTCGGATTAGTTATGAGTCATTAGTCAAGATAATCTGAAATCTTGACAAAATCCTAAATCCTTGCATTTAAATGGCGTTAGTTTATCTTTTATAAGTAACGGGATAAAACTTCGGCTGTTGCTTTTCCTGTTTTTTCCCAACTGAATTGTTGAGAGTGAGTGATACCTTGGTTAGAAAGGCGCGATCGCAATTCCAAATCAGTTGCAACAGCCTGCATCGCCTCTGTAATTTCTCCGGTGTTGTAGGGATTGATCAAAATAGCCGCATCGCCAGCCACTTCAGGTAAGGAGGATAGATTGGAGGTAATGACGGGAGTACCACAAGCCATTGCCTCCAGGACAGGTAAACCAAAGCCTTCCCAGAGACTGGGGAAAACAAGTGCGATCGCTTCATTGATGATTTTTGGCAATTCGCTGTAAGGAACATAGTTCAAAAACTTGACTCGATTAGTTATTCCTAGTTCTTCTGCTTGCGCTTCTAAAGTAGGGGTGTAACGCGAATCAATTGGCCCGACTAACCATAGTTCATAGTCTTTGCAGTTAGGTAATGCAGCAAAAGCACTGATGAGTCGCTGGATGTTTTTGTAGGGATCTTGGCGTCCAACGTAGAGAAAGTAGTTGCTAGTGGGGAGGTTCAGAGGGCAAAAGTGAGTGCGATCGTGTGCCAGGGGGATAGGAGTAATTTTGCTGGTGGGAATTTGGTAAAAATCGGTGATGTCTTTAGCTGTGGCTTGGGAGTTACAAATTATGTGCTGGGCTTGTTTGAGTACTTGGGGAATGTAGTAGCGATGGTATGGCGTCAGTGGGGAAAAGCGTTTGGGAAAACGTAGGGGTGTGAGGTCATGAGACATCACGACAAAGCGACAACTGCTATTAAGGGGTGCTTCTGGTAGGGGGGAGAATAAGAGGCTAGATTTGAGTTTTTTATAGATTTTTGGTAATTGAAATTGCGTCCATAAAAGCCGATCAAAATGCCCTTTTGTGCCTCGATCGGGACTTAGGTTCTCTGAAACTCGATAGCAATCAAATTCAGGATATTTTTCTGCTGTTAATAACGTAGGTTGCAGGTTTTTTAAATAGGGAAAAAGATTTTTTGCATAGTTGCTTATGCCTGTTTTTTGGCAAAAGAGAATGGATAAATTTATAATTAATTGATTAGAGTAAATATTATTTACTATATTCATTTAGAATTTTTGCTCATTTGCCTATAATGCTTGTAAAATCATGATTTTTACATAAATTATTAAAAAGTTAGAGAATACTAAGAGAACTCAATAACCGCGAATTCTTAGACAGCTTTTCTGATTATCATACCAAAAGATGTGGAAGCAAAACCATCAATTAATAATTTTAAATGTGCTTCTTGTGCTAACTCATGTACTTTACTGTTGTATGGAGGAAGATCAATAAATCTATCTAACACACGAGAACCAATATTAAAATCTAGGGGTGCTACTTGATGTCCTGCGGCAATTAGTTTTTGAGCAATTTCTTCAAAATCTTTTTTTCTAAAAAGTACTGTTCCGTAGTTGTCAATAGTTTCTTCTTCTTCTAAATAATTAAATTCTGTCGTCTGTATACTTATTCCTCCCGGAACTAGAGTCTTTAGAGAGTTTTCGATAAACAGAAGTCCATTTTGAATGCTACCTAAATGTTCTAATGCACAAGCAGACCAGCAAAAATCATATTTACCTTCTAAATAAGCAGGAATAGCATTCATGTCTACATACTTTAGACTCACATTTTTAGTAAATAGTTCTTTTGTACATAACTCAGGACGGAATATCTTTTCTAAAGAAGACATATTTTGCTTAGTTTCTATCCAACCCTGTGCTGCTGATGCTGTTGGATCTAAATCTGTAGCTGTAATGGCAATATCATAAGCAGCAAGAATACTTGGCAGAGGTTCTTCACCACAACCAAAACCTAAACCTTTACGTCCAGGAGTAAGTAAATCGTATTCATATAATGCTTGTAAAATATAGCAAAATTCCCACAGTTTTCGATGGTATACTACAGGAATCTTAATCTGTTGACACCAGTAGAAAAACCAATCTGATTCCATATCATTTTGTTGACAAGCCTTGGATTGTAAGTTGATTTTTTGTGGTGATAAATTACTGGGTATTGCCAACTGCTCGCGCAAACTGCGAGCATATTCATAGCCTAAAGTTTTAATATTAAAACGTATAGCATCTGCTGTGAAAAGTAGTCTTTCATTCAAAAAAGTAAGGTTAGGCTGTTGATTATTTGTTGTTCTCACTGTATTCAGGACTTCCTGACTTTTATAAGCAACGTTGTAATTCTTTTTGAAGAATCTTAATAGATTCCATATAGCTTTCACGATTTGCCGTATTTTATCAAACATAATTTTCGACTCGCTTTTTAGTTTGTTATATAAAGCTTAATTTTAGTCTTTTCCCAGCATTATTAATAACAAAAAACAGGTTGATTAATAGTTGAATTAACCAAGCATAGAGGAGTACCTCACTTTTGTAAAAATAACATCCAGTCTTCTTCAGGGCGTTCAGTTAGACACTGCTCAACTGTTAAGCTTTTAATTTGAGAATCGTAGTCAATATGACGTAGCTTAAAGCCAGATGTTTGAATATCTTGTATGAACATCTTAGGATCAAGACAGCGTGAACATTTAACTTCCATAATTATAGTTATATTTTTGTTTTTTCTTACAGTTTCACGCATTCCACACCAAATTATTTCTTCTGCACCTTCAGCATCTATTTTAACAAAGTCAACGTTTGACCAGTCTGTGGTGAGGCTATCAAGAGTAATTGTTTCCACTTCAACAACATTGTCTGATCCTATTGCATCTTTCACTATAGTTCCATTTATCCCTTTACCATTGGGAATAACTAATTTCACTGCTTGGCCATCCACATCTGCAATTGCTTTTTGCATTACTATCGCTTGTTTAGCAAACCCATTAATTTCTATTGTCTGCTTTAGCAATCTAGCCACTCGTGGGTTGGGTTCAACAGCTATAACAAAACCAGATGAACCAACGGCATCACCCATAAGTACAGAGTAATAACCATGATTTGCACCTATATCAATGCACTTCCATCCTCTTTTTAAAACCCTTGCCATTGCTTGTGTAATCCAAGATTCCCAATATCCATTTATAGCAAGGTGAGGCATTATGTCTGTATCTTCCGCATCGCAATAAAATATATATTTACCTAAAACCCGACATAATATAGTTTCATTACCTATATAAACTGTTTGAGACATTTTACGGCAATTTAATTCTAGTTCTGTACGTGTCAATAAAGCGATGTCTTTTATATTTATATTGGAAAAAACTTCATTCTTTTCAGATTCATTTTGTAAATCTTTTGGTAAGCTATTTTTTAATTTAGCGTACTGGTTATTCAGTAAATTGATTTTTTCCCAAAATTTTCGTAGGTGAATAAAGTTATAATTTAGTGCAACTAGAGAAGTATGTTTAGTAAAAATGACAAAAACTTCATTAGCAAAAACTGGATTATATTCATTTACGACTTTGTTTAGAAAAGCATATTCTAGATTATCCATCATGCCCTTATGGATAATAACCCATTGAAAATCATTAGATGAACTTTCTATAATTGACTCATAGGATATAAAACCTGTAAATTTCTCTTCAAATTCATCGGGTGCTACTACACTATTTCCGACTTGAATATTTTTTTGTAGAAATTCTGCTGTGTTTACCCAGTATTTATCATTGATTGGAAATGACATAATTAGCTCCTTCAATTCAGGGATTATCTTAGTTAATAGAACTTACACAATGATATCAATGAATAAGTATGGGGTTAACGTTTGATTTTTACTTTACAGACAGGTGAGGGCTTGTGTCAATTATTCTGCGGCATTGCTAGCTAATTTGAGAGTGTTAATTTACAGTCCTTCGCTCATACATATAGACTTCAATTTTTATAGTGTATGACTTCTGCTTAAATAACTAAACTATAAGCATCATATAATCTCTTAGCATAATTTTCCATATTAAAGTATCTGACTCTTTCCTTCCCTGCTTCTATGAGTTGAGCTTTCATCTGAGGATTATTGATTAGCTTTTCAATTGCCTGTCTAATATCATCAGAATTATAAGGATCTACATAAATAGCAGCGTCTCCACAAACTTCTGGTAAAGAAGCAACATTAGAAGTTATTACCGGACATCCCAAGGACATTGCTTCTAATGGTGGTAAACCAAATCCTTCATATAAGGATGGAAAAACAAAACAGAAAGCACCTTTGTATAAATATATTAAATCTTTTTTGGGTACATATTCAAGTAGTTTTACCTTTCTAGTAAATCCTCGATCAAAAATTGCTTCTAATTTACCGATTTCATCTTCCCATAACCATCCTTTTTTCCCAACAATTACTAGTTGCATATCAGTATCTAGTCCACTATACGCATCTATCAGTCTTCCAACATTTTTCTTTGGTTCTATTGCTCCGACAAAAAGAATGTACTTTTTAAACTTAAGTTTATATTTTTTCAAAAAAGTGGGAATTATATCTGCTTCAACTAAATTATAATTATCAATTATTGGTATTGGTTGATATGTTACGTGAATTTTCTCCGGTTGAATATCAAAACGATGTAAGATATCTTCCTTGGTGGTTTTTGAAACTGTTAAAATTATTTCAGAATGTTTAATAGCATTATTTATAATATTAAAAAAGAACTTTTTATCATCAAGAGTAGTATAAGGAAGTTTCAATGGTATTATATCATGAATTGTTGTAATTCTTTTTGCATTGTTTATCTTAATAGGAATAGGATAACTTGTATGCCATATATCTATTTTTTTGGGTATTCTTAATTTTGTTTGAATTGGGAACAATTTATATAAATTATTTGCTAGTTTGTAGCAGTCATAAATATTAAAAACCTTACCAGAACTTGCTAAACAGTCAAAAATAAAATCTCCATCTTGTTTGATCACAAAGTCACTGACTGGAATTTCTTTTGCTTCCTGAAAACCTTGAATAGCTGCAAAAAGAATACTCTCAGCTTGTGATTTTCTACTAGTAATAGTAGTATTTTGTCTATCAAAAAACAAAGCTTCATTTAAAACAGAGCTAATACTATTACTATAACGACTGCATAACAAATCTACGTTTACTCCCAGAGATGTTAAAGCTTTAATTAAAGTCACACCATAAGTTTTAATACCTGTCCCTTGAACCATTTCCAAATTATAGCCATCTACTAATACATTAATTCCCTGTAATTCCATCATACATTAACCTCGATACTAATTATATACACTTTCTGAATGTGGGACGAAATCAGCTAAAAGATAGATTATATAAGCCTCATAACTCTTAGACCTGACCTTGTTGATAATACTTCCGCATTAAAGAATACTTCTATAAGCTTTTAAAGTTTGTTCTGCCGTTCTTTCCCAGGAAAATAAATTTGCCCTTATTTTACCTTTATTAATTAAATCTTGTCGTAGCTGAGAATCGCTAATTACTTGCAGAATAGCTTCAGCTAATTGCATATAATCATCAGGATCAATTAGTATAGCTGCATCTCCTGTAACTTCGGGAATTGAAGAAGTATTAGAGGTAACGACAGGAGCGCCTAAAGTCATGGCTTCTAAAACTGGTAAACCAAATCCTTCGTAGTGAGAAGGATAGACAAAAACATCTGCTATTGAGTAAAATAATACTACTAATTCATTAGATAAGTAGTCGAGATGATGAATTTCATTTTTCCAAGGTGAGTTTTCAATAGCCGTGAATATTGGTTGGTAGTTCCATCCTTTTTTGCCAATCAATACTAATTGATGTTCTATTTTATATCTATTCTTTAAAAAATTAAATGCTGATATTATAGCATTGATATTTTTCCTTGGTTCTATGGTGCTGATAAAGAGTAGATATGGCCTGGAAAAATCATAGCTAGTTTGCTGTTTTAGCTCTTGGGTAATTTCGCTAGATAAGTAATTAGAATGATATTGACTAGCTAGTGGGGTTACATGGATTTTTTCTGGGTCTACTTTTAAATACTCTATAATATCTTTTTTAGAGCTTTTAGATATAGTCAAAACTAAGTCTGTCCACTGGAGACATCGTTGTACTTGTTCTAGATAATTTTTCACAACTGCATCTGTATAATTTTGATATTTTATAAAACCGAGGTCGTATATGGTCATCACTTTTAAACTATGCTTGCATGGATAAACTGAATAATTAGTCCCATGTAAAATATTAGGATAACCAAAATATTTTTCAAAATAAGATAAACTAGACTGAAATTTTAATTTTAATAACAGGTTAGTTATGCGGACTGGTAGTGGTAAAAAAAGGGATGACAGATTTTGGTTTAGACATTTAGGTACATTGAATTTACCTAAGATCCAGTTCTTAAATGATGGCTGATAGATAACTTCTAATTGAAAGTTTTCTTGCTGTTGTAAAGTATCTAAAGCAGAGATTAAATTAATAATGTAAAAAGCAACTCCACTTGGCCTATCACTTATGGGAGTTATATCTATTAAAACTTTGAACATAAACAAAACATGAAAGATAGTAATTTAACAATATCTGTTTTTAATTAGTTTTTATGATAATTAATAAGAAACTATAAGACTCCATAACTCAGAAATTATAAATAAAGGTTTTTAAAGTTTATTCCTACGATATTGCAAGAGGTGCTTCACAAAATGTCGCAAAAACTTATTAATAATTGGTAATCGGTAAGATATATCTACAGCTTTATCTATGAATTTATATCTTGCACCGCTTAAATAGTTTTTCACATCTAATTCAAAGTATGGATATTTAAGGTGTTCGCAAGATGCTAATACATATTCAAAAGGATATCCTTTACTAGGGGTTATACTGTCTATGACTTGATTAATAGCAGGTAAAGTTATATGTTCTAAATCACAATTGAGTTTAATAGTTGTAATTGCGTTGCTTCTGATTAAATCTAATATATCTGGATTTTCCAAGCACCAAATTAATTTTTGATAAAATTGTCGAGTATTATTTCTATCTTTTATATAAATTACATCATGCCGATCTTTTAAAATTTCGCTTGCTCCAGTTTTGCTAGTAATCATCACAGGAACTCCTGTAAGCATAGCTTCAATTGGTGCATATCCAAATGGTTCATCATCACTTAGTGGAAAAACCGCCATATCATAGTGACCTATCTTTTCTAGTAGATTATCTTTACTAATAAAACCATTTAAAACGAAAATATCAGTCAGATTTTGATCTTGAGTGATTTGCTTTTCTAACCAATTAACAAAATCTTTTTCTCCTCTGCCAAATAAATCTATAGTGATTTTATCTTTATATGGAGATTTAGCTATATATTTAGCTAAATTGTAAAGTATACCAACACCTTTTTTTTCTGCAATTTGACCAAAGTAGACTAACCTGAATTTATCTTGCTTTCCCTTATGTTTTAAAGATTTTATTGTTTTTTTTGGATCAGTAGATACTATATTTTCTAAATAGTTATAGGATTCATATAATTTAACCCAGTTATATATAATTGTGTTAGAATTATATCGGCCTAAATATTGACTAGAAGCAAATATTTTTTTAGAACAAGAAATCGCTGTTACTTGGGATTTTAGTTGTTTCCATTTAGAGGTGAGATTAATTATTCTACTATTCTCCTCTATAACCCCATCTATGTTTTCCATTAGATGAATCAGAACTTTAACGTTACAAGAAAGTACTGTATCTAATATACCTATTGGACCTATTCCCAAAGGGTTAAATATCCAAACTAAATTAGGCTGTTCTATTTCTATTAGCCTCCTAAGAGCAATACAGTTATGCTCAATATAACCAGCAAACGCCATTAATTTTTCATAAAAATATATGGGGTTACCTTGAAAGTGAAAATTATGTTTATCGTCGTAATATTTAACTGGAGTAAATATTCGTCTAACATCAATATGCTTAGGGTCTGGGTATCTTTGCAAATCAGGAGTATTTTCTGATGTGGCAACAACTACCTTAAAGCCTAATTCTCCATACTTTTCTGCTAATTCAAGGCAACCAAGTTCATAACCACCTCTTACATGAGGTGGAAATATGTTAGATATAAATAGGATTTTATTTTCTTGCATAAAGTTCATCCGCAAAGATATTTTGGTTCTACCGGTCCACTTATGCTAAAGCATTAAGTTCAGGATTTTATAGATAAGCTCCAAAAGCTTAAAACAAAAAAACTAAGTCTATATAAGGAACAGAGGCTATAAGACCGTTTTATTTATTATTAGACTCCATAAAGGGAGCAGTAGTTCGCATATTTCCATCAATTAACTGTTGAACTCGTGTCCAGTAGTTATCCCACAAAAAAAGATGTTCTATGATTTTTTTAGCTTTCTCTACTAACTCTCTATATTCCTCAGCAGTTAAAGAGCGCACAAACAACATTTTACTTTTTAGAGATTGAGTTTCTCTTTCTGTATATATGAATTCTTCTATTTGTAGTAGAGTCATAACTTCTTTCAATGCAAGTTGACTAGAAGAAATAGGTAAAGTATTATTCAAAATAGCTTCAATAAGTACTAACCCCAAAAGTTCACTCTGCTCAAATACTTTGTTATCGTATGTTACTGATGAGGAGTTAGCAATTAAAGCTAGAGATCGAGATACAATATTATCTCTATCAGATGATGGAACTTCACCCACAATGTCTATGTTTTTCCCTTTTATTTTGGTTTCTAAAAATTTTTTATAGCGTTTGTCTTGAGATTCTGGTCCTATGATAACTAAATGATCATTGTCAGATAAAGCATCAATAGCTATTTCAAATGCTTTATGAGGTAGAAGTCTACCTACAGATACGAATTGCCGATTTTTAGGAAATATTTTAAAAAAAGATTTTTCTAATTTCTTTTTCCAAGCACCTGCATAAACATAACCAACATTAGGAGTGTGTTTTTTGGTTCTGGAGGCAGAGTATTGAGAAATTTCTACAAATAAATGATTCGGAAGTCTGTTATATCTAATCCAGAAATCTCCTGCATTTTCTTCAAACCCAAGATTAGTAAATAGAATGATTTGATCAGGGTGGTTCACTAGCAGAATATCAAAAACTAATGGAGTTGCTAAATACTGATGTATCCATACATATTTGTATTCATGGATTGTAGATAGTATTTCTACGAAACTTTCTTGAGCAGGATCCTGGAAAGATTTTTCCCTAATAAATATGGTTTTGTCAAACAAGCTTTCAAATCTACTTTTGTCCTTGGTATAGATAAATGAAAATTCTGTCGGTGATATCAAATGACACTCTATCCCTGAATTAGCTATGGAAATAGCACAATTTCGGGTGTAAGTTTCGCCTCCTCCTGTTTGCTGAAGAGGTAATAAACTAAAAAATAAGGCTTTATCATTTTTTTCACTCTTCATCATTGTTCTAATATCACCTCTGCTAAATTGATTATTATTTATACTCGCTCAATTAACGCACTTAATTTGCTGTACCTGAAAACAAATTTTTAACAGATAACCAAACTTCTCTTAGCTTCCAAAAATTAGATTTTTTAAAGGTAGAAATTTCTTCGTTTAATGTCGCACACACTTTGTTAATTTCTGCAATTTCTGCGTTTAATTGTATAGTTATCGAATTAAGTATTGTGTTCTCCTTTTGAAACCTATGGATAATTTTATCATCAGATTCCATCGAAATTGCCCAATAAATATTTTCTGAAGAACCCATGCCTCTAAGAGGTGGAGTCTGTAATTCTTGTTTTATGTTAAAAATATTGCTTTCACAAATATTTCTGACAATTACTACAGAATGTGGTGTCAGTTTACTTCTCCACAAATCTAAGATGTAGCCCAAGTTATTGTAATCTGGCAAATCCAGGTAAAGTAAACGAATTGGCGGACATACACTATATTTGCTAATATTCTCAATTTTAGCCACCCAATCATTCTCACAAACTTTTATTTCTTGTATTTGACCTTCTATTACAAATTGAGTAGCGTCCTTAAGTATGACTCTTACTTCGGTGGTATCTTGTCCAACAAGAACCGCATTGACTCCTTGACTAGCACTGTAGACATAGAAGTTTTGAATTAATTCATATTCAAATGCAGATAATTTTTTCTCTACTCCAGATTCAACCGTAGCGAAACTAATACCAGTGGATGCTAAGGTTTGAGCTTTTTGCAATGCTTTTTCACGCTCTAGACGCTCATCCCATAAAGGGAGATAGCATGAACTTGGTTTGAAACAATTCTTGAGGTGCTGAAGATGCCCTAAAAATCCTAAGTCTTTTTTTGTTGCTGCAAGTATACCATCAATTATTGTGATTTCAGAGAAAGCTTCTTCAGTAATTACTGATTCCACAAAACGTTGTATTCCTGGTAAATGAACAAATTCATCCACGTCATCTATAAGTATTGTACCTCCCACTACTAATTTTTCGATCCATTGTTCGTAATCTGCTAAAAGTCCCTCAAAAGAGTGGTCTCCATCTAAAAAGAGTATTCTTATAGGCAGAGCTGGCCAAATTTTTGCTGCTTGAAAACTATTAGTTACTAAAGTAGTAACATTTTGATGAACATTAGCTATATTTAAGTTATTCTCAAATTCTGTGAGTGTAAATGATGAGGGAATGGCAGGAAACCAAGGTGGTGCTCCAGTGTGGGGATCAACTGCTACGACCCTCTCGCGTTGACCGTCTTGCACACCTTTAGCAAAACATATAGTTGAACGGCCTTTAAAACTACCTATTTCTAATATAAGTCCTTCTTTACAACCCCATCTTCCTAAGCCATATTGAAGTAGACATTCTTGATCAGTACCCCAGCCAAAAATGCTATTGTTTTTGATTAATTCGAGTAACGCATAGGCTTCTGGAGTAGTATGTGTTCGTTTTAGGATACTAGAAAAATAATTATCGTTTCCTAAATCATCTTGTACCTGAAATTTTGAGTAATAAGGATACATTATTTTTATTATACCTAATTTTCCTCTTTTTCAACCACCTACTTAATATTATCTCAAACTAATTTCTTTGCGGGTTGACGATATTTACCCTCTAAAACAGATAGAAGCCTTTTCTTTAAGTCATAGGAAAACTCTCACATCTGGTGAAACTCTTAATTTGGGAAAACATTAATTAAGCCTAGTAAATAAATACATCTCCTTCAAGAATACTAGGACTGAAAATTGCTATTTTTGGTAATGATTTCATTTGAAATACTTTGATTAGTAGCAAATAAAGACTTGCGATTAGCAACTTCTAGTCTAATTTTCTCCATTAATTCACCTACATTAATTTCTAATTTATTTTCTTCAGATCTAAATTAATACTCTTAAATTAGCTATTAAACATTTACAATTAGTAATGGTTTGATTTTCTAGTATAGCATTTTTCAAAAATCACTTTAGTTTTGATTAACACTTTCAAAATAAGACTTTACAACTTCATTGGATTCTCCAGATAATTTTATATTACCCTTCTGTAACCAAATTGCTTTATTACAAGACTGTTTAATAAAATCCATTGAATGAGAAACAACTAAAACAGTAGCTTTGGCATCCCAAAACTTATTCATACGTTGCTTACACTTATTCTTAAAACTCTCATCCCCCACCGATAAAACCTCATCCAAAATCAAAATATCCGGCTGTACATCAGTAGCGATAGAAAAACCTAAACGAGCAACCATACCCGAAGATAAACCCTTAACTGGAACTAAAGCATAATCCTCCAATTCTGCAAACTCCAAAATAGAATGCGCTCTTTCTTTCATCTCATTCCTAGAAAAACCTAACAACACACCATAAAGCAGAATATTGTCCATGACAGAAATTTCTGCATCAAAAACTGCTCCCAGTTCAATCAAAGGTGCAATTTGACCTCGCACTCTTACCGAACCAGTCGTTGGTTGAAGAATGCTAGAAATTATCTTTAAAAGTGTTGATTTCCCAGAGCCATTAGCCCCAATAATACCTATTTTTTCCCCCCTTTCGACCACTAAATTAATTTTGTCTAATACCAATTTCTTTGCAGGCTGGCGATATTTACCCTCAAGTACAGACAATAATGTTTTCTTTAAGTCATAAGAAAACTCCTCTTGAGTCCTTCTCCATAGCGAAACATGATCCAAACGAATTACTTCCATTTACAGTAAATCCATAAACTGATGTCGCCACAGATGAAAACAAGTCCATCCCAGGGTCAAAATAATTACGCCACTAAGTAACGCGCCCCAAATTAAACCTAAATCTGGTGGAGATCCTGATAATGTAATTTGACGCAGACTTTCAATAATCGGTGCTAATGGATTTAAACCTAAAAACTGCCTTACCTTCGGTGGAACAATAGCTGCTGGATAAAATATAGGACTACTGAGCCAAATCACAAATACAACTAACTCATAAAAATAAGGTAAATCTCTAAAAAATACGTATAAAGCGCTTACAAGAAAGCCAACTCCCGTACAAACTAAAACTAGCGCCAAAAATGGAAACAGTAGCGCCAGCACATTTACTAGGCTCTTGGAATTAAGAAAAGTCATAATCGCCAGTAAGGGCAATGTTCCTACTGAGAACTGAAATACATTTGCTGTAATCATCGATAGAGGAAAAACACTCACTGGCAGACGAATTTTATTCAGAAGTGAGCCATTGCCAACTACACTACTCAATGCTTGGGAGGTGGAAGCCGAGAAAAAATTGATGACCACCAACCCTGTAAAGGCTGCTAATACATAGTTCATTATGGAATTGCCATAATAGGATGCAAAAGTCGCGCCAAAGATAGCCGTATATAAACCAGTCATGATCAAGGGGTTCAGCAGCGACCAATATACACCTAAAAATGACCCCCGGTAGCGCACTTTCAGGTTACGCGATACCAAGACGTGCAGCAATTCCCAATACCGCCGCACCTGCAACCAAGTTGAATTATCTTTAAGCGAAATTATCATCCTTAAAAACCACCACACACCACAGACAAGTTATTCGGAAATTTTATAGTATCAGAGCGTACTTTGCCGCACTAGCCTACCATTAAAAACTTTATTTTAAAAAGCACTGTTAAACGCACAAGTTACTAGTTACGATTTTTATACTCTTAACCACACCCTACCCTGACAAGACCAGTTGATTTATCAATTTGTTCCTAGAACTCTGTGCTACAAACCAGCATGGTTAAATTATCATATAAATGTTTAAAAGTCAAATATAATCCTTTTCATGATGTCTACTCATTGGATGATCTAAGCGCTACTCTATCTACCTAACTCAAGCTCTCCGGATCAACTCCCAGCGATCGCAAATATTTTGCAAGTCTATCAGCCCGTTGACGTTCTTGTTGTAATTGTTCAGCTAACTCCGTCGGTGTTAGTAATTTCTCCCCCCTATCTAGACGATAAAATCCCAAGAATTCCCCCTCCACCGCCACTCTTAATCCTAGAGGTTGAGTGATCCCATCGGTAATTAACTGGTAAGTTTCACCCTCTAACCTATATCCCTTTAACTTTTCTTCAATCCATTCCCCCTTGGGGTCAAATAACCAATATTCTAAAATCCCTAATTGTTCATAGAGATTTTTCTTTTGCTCTTGGTCTTGTTTTTGAGTTCCTTGAGAAGTCATTTCAAATACCACCTGGGGAACTTGACCTTCCTCCCAAACTTTATAACTATCCCGACCCCCAGGCGGCACATCAAAAATTACCATCACATCTGGTGCAACTCTTAATTTGGGAAAACCTTGAGCATAGTAGAGAAATTGGTCTGCTAAAACCGTGGCTTGTCTACCGGCTAGGTATTGTTTTATTACTTCCAGTGTGGTGAGAATTGCGTAGAGATGTAAATATGATTCTGCCAATGGTTCACCGTCGGAACTGGGATATTCGATGTTAGGATTAACTATTTTGATGGTTGTAGTCATGGCTACCTTTTACTAGGGTAGGTTGTTTGGATCAATTCCTTGCGATCGCAAATACTCGGCTAATTTATCAGCCCGTTGGCGCTCTTGTTCTGCTTGTTCTCTTCGTGTCGGCACCCAACCTGCTGCGTTATACCAACGCAACCACAAACCTGTAGTCTGCTGGTAAGAACCTTGCCAAAGACCCAATCCTAGCTCTAACTCTGCCAAAAAGAAGCGGTTTTCTGGTAAGGGGATTGCTTCATAACGAGTGCCACTGAGTTGAAAGGCACGCAAATAATTTTCGTAGCGATCGTAGATAACGTAGTAGGGAACCCGTAAAATCTGTTCATATACTTCCCACTTGGTTGGGGGTCGGTTTACTTCCCGCAGTGTTTTTCCTAAGTCTTCTTGTTCTGTACCTGGTGAGAGTAATTCAACTACTAAAAATGGATCAATCCCTTCTTGCCAAATTACGTAACTTAAGCGTAGGTCTTGCTGTTGGCTAGCACTAGGTAATCCTAAAACCATGTACCAATCAGGACGCTTGTACCACAAAGGATGACGGGGATCGTAGTAAAGATTTAAGTCACTAGCAAGCAAAATTTCCTCAGATGGATAAGTCAGAGGCTGACAAGTCTCACTGAGTAAATCCGCCTGAATGCGATGAAATTCATCTGGCAAACCTGATTCTCCTACTAATTCACTGGGTAAATCATACATTGTAGGCATGGTTTCTTGTGGCGGACGGGGTGGATCTGTTTGATACATGACTACTACCTTTGTTGCTTAATTCAAGCTATCTGGATTAACTCCTAAGGATCGCAAACGTTCCGCTAATCGTTGCGATCGCTTTTCGGTGTTGCGCTGTGAGAAACATGGGTATATAAGAGTTTGGTTGTTGATTTTATTTTAAGCTGTAAGCTCAGGAGTTAGAAGTTAGAAATTTTCTCCCTGATCTCCCCTGAATTTCTAAGAGCAGAGTCACGGATTCCGCTACACTGAGACTTGGTTTATTTGAAATCAGGTATGGAAATCGGACAAAAGGTTAAAGTATTTCGTTTGCGCGATCGCGTTTCTGCCCCGGTTGTGAAAAAACTCGGACAAGTGGGTATCATCCAAGGCTACAAAGTCACCGATGGTGCTGGAATCGGTGTAGTAGTACTGTTTGAAGACAATTCTTCCACTTGGTTTTTTGAAGATGAAATCAAACCTGTGTAGTCGGAATAACTCAGAACCGGGTTTTTCTTAATATCTGAACTTGAAAGCACAGGCTCAGAGTCTTTATTGAGTGCTAAGTTGGAGTTGAAAAACAAAGGCGGTGAAAATAGGAATCAAGTAATGGCTCTAATATTGACATTTTTGGGCAAAGGCGGCACCGCTCGTACCAAAATTGCGATCGCCGCCGCCAAATTATTGGCAAGTCAAGGCAAGCGCGTACTTCTAGCAGGACATCCAGAACCGGCATTACCAATTCTGCTGGGTACTCCCATTGCTGCCGATCCCCAGGAAATTGCTCTCAATTTGCAAGCAGTCCAGTTTCAAGCATCTGTACTACTAGAACGCAACTGGGACGAAGCGAAGAAACTTGAGGCGCAATATCTCCGCACGCCTATCTTCAAAGACGTTTTTGGTCAAGAGCTGGTAGTATTGCCGGGGATGGATAGCGCTCTCGCTCTGAATGCTATCCGCGAATATGATGCTAGTGGCAAATATGATGCGATCGTCTACGATGGCACGGGTGACTCTTTAACGTTGCGAATGTTGGGTTTACCAGAATCTCTCAGTTGGTATGTGCGGCGATTTCGGCAATTGTTTGTCAACTCCGATTTGGGAAAGACGATTACGGAATCCCCCTTGATTCAACCACTAATTAGCAGCTTTTTCAATATCAACTGGACAGCAGATAACTTTTCCGCGCCCACTAATCAAGTCAATAATTTCTTAGAAAAGGGGAGAACCGCTCTTGCTGATCCCAAGCGTTTGGCTGCTTTCTTGGTGACTACAGGAGATCCCATTGAGGTAGCAAATGCTCGTTATTTGTGGGGTAGCGCTCAACAAATCGGTTTAACTGTCGGTGGTGTTCTACTTGTGTCGAGTGAGACAAACGTCAACCTGTCAGAGGAATTTATACCCCTAAGAGTGAGCGTCATTCCCGACTCGCCAACAGGTGACTGGCAACCACTGATAGATGCCCTACCCAACTTTGAAGCAGAAGCGTTACAGGCTCCTAAACCAATTGAGATAGACATCCACAATCGTCAAGTACGCTTATTTTTGCCAAGTTTTGACAAAAAGCAAGTCAAGCTCACCCAATACGGGCCAGAAGTGACAGTAGAAGCAGGAGATCAGCGACGGAATATTCCCTTACCCCCGGCTCTGAGTGGCAGACCCGTTGCTGGAGCAAAGTTTCAGAATAATTATTTGATAATTTCCTTTTAAGTTATGGGAGTGGGGAGTGGGGAATGGGGGAGTAAGAATTTTAGATTTTAGATTGAAATTTAATCCAAAATCTAAAATCCAAAATCCAAAATTGAATTGCCCAATGCCCCATTCCCAATGCCCTATTAATCATTGACGCACTCCCCCGCATGAATGAGGGGGGATTCTGGGTTCAAGCAGCAATTGCAGGTATACCCGTCTTACATTGCCTCGCCCACTGGACAACGCCCTGCCCAGGATATATATCTTACCATTAACGGCTGAATAAATTTCAGCCATCCGCTTATATCCCCCGCATAAATGACGGGGGCTTTACGCATCACAACTCGTAAATCTTATGTCAGAATCAACTCCCATTACCCCAGATCCCAATCCATCTGAGGCGCTAGACTCAGTGATAAATAATCCCAACGAGCAAGCGATGGCTCCGCCCGCCGCAGGCATCGCATCTGCCGATCGCAGCGCGAAAACTAGGCAACTGTTGGGGATGAAAGGTGCAGCGACAGGGGAAACTTCAATTTGGAAAATTCGTTTGCAGCTAATGAAGCCGATTACCTGGATTCCCCTAATTTGGGGCGTCGTCTGTGGTGCGGCTTCTTCTGGTAACTATACTTGGACACTGGAAAATGTGTTGAAGGTAGCAACCTGTATGTTATTGGCTGGGCCATTGATGACAGGTTACACCCAAATCCTCAATGATTACTACGATCGCGAAATCGATGCGATCAATGAACCCTATCGCCCGATTCCCTCTGGAGCAATTCCCCTACCCCAGGTAATTATTCAGATTTGGGTATTACTAATTGCTGGCATTAGTTTGGCATTTGTGCTAGATGTGTGGACTGGTGATGAATTCCCGACAATTACAGCGATCGCAATCATCGGTGCTTTCATCGCCTACATTTATTCTGCACCTCCCCTGAAACTCAAGCAAAACGGCTGGTTAGGCAGCTACGCCTTGGGTGCAAGCTATATTACCCTACCTTGGTCTACAGGACACGCTTTGTTTGGTGATCTCAATTCCACAATTGTAATTTTGACAATGTTTTACAGCTTGGCTGGATTGGGTATCGCCATTGTCAATGATTTTAAGAGTGTAGAAGGCGATCGTCAGCTAGGATTACAGTCATTACCCGTAATGTTTGGTATCACCACTGCGGCCTGGATTTGTGTAGTGACGATTGATGTCTTTCAAGGATTGATCGCAGCTTATCTCGTCACCATCCACGAGAATTTGTACGCAGCAATACTAGTACTGTTAATCATCCCACAAATCACCTTGCAGGATATGTATTTTCTGCGGGACCCCGTGAAGAATGATGTTAAGTACCAAGCCAGCGCCCAACCATTCCTTGTTCTAGGAATGCTCGTCACTGGTTTAGCACTGGGTCATGCTGGCGTTTAACTAATACTTCTTAGGAATTAGGAGTTAAGATACTAGCACTTACGCAAAATTCTCTCAAAAACCTGATTTGTCGTAGCGGTAATTCATAAATTACCGCTACTTCGGAACTTTTTTGCCTAAGTCCTGGATACTTCTAACTCCTAATTTGTATTAAGACATACCGTGTTTAAACTGCTATCTTTCCTGATTCATGCAATTCAACCTTTCTTAATCCCGATTTGCTTTGTCGTTGCTTGGACTGTAATTATTCTCGTTGTTTTGAATCTCTGGGCGGCGGCGCGAGATACTGTGACTACAGCCAAGCAAATGCATCAAATTCCCTGTACTGGCTGCCAATTTTTTACCGACAATTACCGTCTTAAATGTACTGTACGCCCATCTATTGCCAACACAGAAGAAGCGATCAATTGTTCTGACTATCAACCAAAGACGAATCCTTATTTGTATTAGCCTGTGGACTCTCTTGTGCCGACACTGCCAGGAAGAAAAAGCAGGAAATTGTTAGTATTCGTAACACATTGTTTATTTTTTCAAATTCTCCTGTCTGTTTATCAATTTGTTTTTGTAGTGCTTTTGTACGCCGCTTTATGATTTTTTAGTGTATTTCAAGGGTAGGAGGATTCACTAGCAATCCTTGATTATCATAAGCATGTGGGTTAGCAAGATAATCTTGAAGTTTTTTATCTTGCCCATTGCTGCAATATATAAGCATAAAAAGCCTCTTTATCTACTTTATCCATTGCATAAATTTTCCGACCACCAGTAACTACTTTAGTCCGCCCCTGACTCAGACCGGTGGTGATAATTTCAGTTTCCCATTCGCGCAACTGATAGAATTCCGGGTGTGCCAAATAAGCTGTTGCCAGCACATCCCAAAAATAATAATCTTGGGGGATAACCAGTGCATAACATTGTCCAGCTAAATCAGAGATGGGATAGTGGCGTTGTCGCCCCATTTTTTGCACTAATTCTGATGTGACTGGGACATTGTTAGTTAAATCCAAAGGACACATAATAATTTCAAGTTGGGTTTGCCATACCCGCGCTGCTGAAATTGCGTCCCAATAAACATTCCATTCGGCAGAACCATCTTGTCCTGGTTCTAAACTTTTTTCCACATTACCACTAACATTCAACGCACCCCCCATCCAAACAATTTTGTGAATCTTGGCTTCAATTTCTGGTGCTTTGTCTAAAGCCACTGCAACCGTCGTCAGCGGCCCCGTTACCATCAACGTTACGGGGCTTGATGCCTCCTGCAACAGCTTGATCATGAAATCTTGACCTGTTTCGGCAACCAGAGGCGTGATGATGGTTTCGCTTTGATTGAGAATAGGGAGATGGTCAACGATAAATGAATCACGGCGATAAAGAGTAGGAAATGGATTGATACCGCGCACAGTGCTTTCTGCAACCGAGATATGAGAAAATCCCATCAAATCGATAATTTTACGTGTGGCGCTAACAGCCGGTTGGATATAACAATCTGCTGGAGTGACGACAACACCAAGAAGTTCAATATGATCCATTGTCAACAGCAGCATAGTTGCTAGATAATCATCTACACCGCCATCGTGATCCATTAATACTAGTTGTTTTGACATAAAAGGAGAATTAATAATGAATGAGTTTATGGAAGCTGCAATTCAAGAAGCAAAACAAGGTAGACAAGAAGGTGGTATTCCTATAGGTTCGGTTCTGGTCAAGGATGGTAAAATTCTTGGCAGAGGACACAATAAACGTGTGCAAGATGGCGATCCTGTCACTCACGCGGAAATCGATTGTCTCCGCAATGCTGGGAGAGTTGGCAGCTACAGAGGTACAACACTCTATTCAACTTTAATGCCGTGTTATCTGTGCGCTGGGGCTGTGGTACAATTTGGGATTAAAAAAGTCATCGCTGGAGAATCGAGAACTTTTCCTGGTGCTAAAGAATTTATGGTATCTCACGGTGTGGAAGTAATTGATCTTAATCTTGACGAATGCGAACAAATGATGAGTAAGTTTATTGAAACTAACCCCGAACTTTGGAATGAAGATATCGGTAATTAGACGCGATTAATCGCGTCTGTACAGGAGTTTGGAGAGACGCGATTAATCGCGTCTGTACAGGAGTAGCCCTGCCAAGGTGACTTTTGATCAGAGAATTATGGCAGGGATGAAGAAGGCTACTGATCACTCCTAACCCAGCAAAAGTGTGCTGTTATTATCAATCAGGGTAAGAGTTTCACTAGGAGCTATATCTGAGTTGGGCTGCGCCAATGCATTATAGGTCTGAATGTAACGCCGCACTTCTAGCGGAAAGTTGGGGTAATCTAATACTGCATCCCCATCGGCAATAGTTGACCAAAAGTCTCGCAAACTAGGAGCTAATTTTTTGGCCTGTGATAATGGTAAGTTTAATGGAGACTGAGTTAGTAGCTTGATTAAAAAGGGGAAAGAGCGATCGCCCATCCACTCCCGCGATGACTGTTGCAAGTCGGGAAACTCCGGCACTGACTCTACCCGATGGGATAAAATTTGCAACGATTCTTTACCTTCGTTATCCCGATGAAACTCTAGCACCCGATAAGGATGAGGATAGCTAACTAAAGAACCAGTGGTAATATCATACACTCCATCTGAGTAAGCAATATCCTGAATGTGCAAATGCCCAGTAAATACTAGCTTGACTCCGTAGCGCCTCAGCAATTGCAACAGTTCTGGTGAATTCGCCAACATATAGCGATTTGCCAGTGGATGGCTCGATTGATTGGGCAAATGCTCCACTACATTATGATGCACCATCACTAGAACTAATTCATCACCAGATGCCGCCAGCACCTCTTCTAACCACCGTAGCTGTTTGGTATCCAAACACCCCACTTGCTCACCCTGTTCATTAAAAGAGTTAGAATTCAGTCCAATCAGCTTAACTCCAGGCAATAACTGACGAATGTAGTACATCTGCTGTGGATCGTCATAGCCAAACTTCGTGTAATAGTACGGAAAATCCGCAAAAGCAATTGATTGCTGCGAAGCCAACAGCACAGGAACGTCATGATTACCAGGAACAACATAGACAGGAAAAGGTAGCTGGGCTAAACATTGTTGCAACCAAGCGTGGTTCTCTGGTTCACCGTGCTGAGTTAAATCTCCTGGTAACAACAAGAAATCTAAATCGAGTTGTATTAAATGTTCTAGTACACTTTTAAATGCTGAGATGCTGACTTCCACTAGATGAAACCGACTGGGATGATCCCAGATTGTGTGGGGAAGTGCCAAGTGTAAGTCGCTAACTACCGCAAACCGAAAATTGAGAGTCATTGATTTATAAAAATGTTAAAAGCAGGGGTTAAAACAAGCCTTTTTCCAAAAGTATAACCCTTACTTTCTCTCACTGCTTAGGAATGCGTCTACTTAACATTTGTATACATTAGAACTGATGCAAAACTACACGCGCTCAGGGGCAATTCATGTAGACGAAGGCTTCCCGCAGGGTACATTGGTGTCAACTTAACGTAGAAGTTAGACTTGGCAAGCTTTCCAGGTTTGACCCTCACAAGAACAGCCCCTCTCGCAATTTTGGGAGAGGGGAGCAAATTCTCTAGTTCCCCGAATCCCAACTTGGGAGAAGGGGTTAGGGGATGAGGGCAAAACGCCTTCTCAAAGCAGATTTTTTCTTAAGTTGACACCAATGCGCAGGGTATTGCCCCTACTACTCCCCTTTTCGATAAAATAACTTAGCAGATCAGCAAGTAACAGGTTTACAATCATGGCTCAAGCTAGTATTGGGATTATTGGTGGTAGCGGTCTTTACAAAATGGACGCGCTCAAAGATGTCGAAGAGGTGCGAGTCGAGACTCCTTTTGGTTCACCATCTGATGCTTTGATTCTGGGGACTTTGGATGGTACACGGGTAGCTTTTTTGGCGCGTCATGGTCGCAATCATACGCTTTTACCCTCTGAGTTACCGTTTCGCGCTAATATTTATGCGATGAAACAATTGGGTGTGGAGTATTTAATTTCAGCTAGTGCTGTGGGTTCCTTGAAAGCAGAGGCGAAACCACTGGATATGGTGGTGCCAGATCAGTTTATTGATAGAACAAAAAATCGGATTTCAACCTTTTTCGGTGAAGGAATTGTTGCTCATATTGCTTTTGGTGATCCGATTTGTAAGAATTTGGCTGTTGTGTTGGCAGATGCGATCGCATCTCTCAATTTAGCAGAAGTTACTCTCCATCGCGGCGGTACTTATGTGTGCATGGAGGGGCCAGCTTTTTCCACAAAGGCAGAATCGAATCTTTACCGCAGTTGGGGTGCAACAATCATTGGGATGACGAATTTACCAGAGGCGAAGTTGGCAAGGGAAGCCGAAATTGCATACTCAACTTTAGCGCTGGTGACAGATTATGATTGTTGGCATCCAGACCATGACAGTGTGACGGTGGAAATGGTGATTGGTAATTTGCTGCGGAATGCTGTGAATGCTCAAAAGGTGATTCAAGAAACTGTGCGGCGCTTGAGTGAAAATCCGCCGCCGAGTGAGGCGCATTCGGCGTTGCAATATGCGATTTTGACTCAGTTGGATAAAGTACCAACGGCGACAAAGGAAAAGTTAGGGTTATTGTTGCAGAAGTATTTGTAGTATATGAATGTGCGATCGCAACCACGGGCTACGCTTATGCAGTTTCTTAGTACAGTTTTGCGTAAAAGCGTAGCGTTTTTAATGCAGGGGAACGCATTGGCATTGCAAGGCGATGCATTGGCATTGCAAAGCGATGCATTGGCATTGCAGGGGATTGCAAAATTTAATTTGCTACAAATTAATGAAATACTGTATTTAGATTAGAGCAAGTGCGATGTCTACGACGGGCTACGCCTACGCTCTGACGGGCTATGATTATAAAATTATAGAGGCGATCGCGCGATCGCTTTCGGGACTTCCAACAAATAAATTACTACTACTTGTGAGGTGGGCAACATGAGCGCCCATAGCCAAAGGCTCTCATGTCGCCATTGGTGTCAACTTACAGCAATTTTCAGGTAATTGAACCACAAACTGCGGTAGGCTGGGAAGGGAGTTATTGTTAGATCCGATGCCAATATCTTACTCAGGAGA
>NZ_JBTYKD010000390.1:0-6308 GCF_054880495.1 Nostoc sp. | reverse complement strand
GTCTGTAAAGTTGAGTATGGAGTCAAGGGAACCAATATCCGTTTTATTGTCACATCAATTACTACAAATAAGATAGCTCCAGGTGAACTTTATACCCAGAAGTATTGTCCTAGAGGTGAGATGGAAAACCGCTTTAAGGAACAACAACTGGAACTTTTTAGTGATAGAACCAGTACACACACATTTGCGGGTAATCAGTTACGATTGTGGTTTTCTTCTATAGCTTACGTTTTGATGAATGCCTTGCGGTCAAAATGTTTGGCGAAGACAGAACTACAAAACGCCCAAGTCGGAACTATTCGGACTAAATTACTGAAATTAGGCGCACTGATTACTGTAAGCGCACGGCGAATTTTAATTGCAATTAGTAGCTCTTGTCCATATAAACATATTTTTGCTACTGCTTACAGATGCTTAAAATTGCTCCCGAATACTGCTTAATGTCAACTGAAATTGCATTCAATTTTTCATAATTAATAATACTTTGGGCTTGGTTTGATCTAAGTCTGGTAAAGAAAATGCTTATTTTTTTGAACACAGCATTTTCTTTTCAGTATAAAGATAAATATAGTGATTATTTTATCTTTGTGGCTACTATTTTATACTTAATCTGTTACACCACATAAATTTAAATTCATGATGTATCAAAAAAATGTCTTATATAAGATCATGTAAATTGATTTTTTATTGTTTGTGAGAAATCCGGGGTTAAGCGAGGTAAAAACCCTAAAATGACCTGTCACCAACACATAGGCAGGGTGAACAGTAGCACAGGTCTAGGAACTGAACCACAGGTCGTTAAAGCTTATCAAGAGTGGGAAAATCGCAAGCGGTTAGACGCGATCGATAAAGCTTTGGAACAGATAGAAGCCGCGCTCATCGAAGTTATGCCAAAATAAACCAATAAGGCATAACCATTAATAACGACAACAGACCCTCTCTGTTTTTGCGATCGCCACAGAATTAACATATCTTAACTATAGAAATCTTCAGGGCAATCAAGCGAATTTTCATTAAAAAATCAATGGGTTAAAATCAGGTATTAACTTTTGGGAAGATGAGCAAGCTATTCTAAATCCACAACCTGTTATATCGTCTCAGAAGATTAGAATAACAAGATGAGGAATTTTCGCTGGGGATTAACCCAGAGATTAACCCAGAGATTAACCGAGAGATTGCGATCGCCTACGGAAGAACAACCAAGGAGACGCGGCGACAGCCGCCGTCGCTGGGCAACGCAGTTGCCAGTCCAAAACAAAATTCCATGCCACCACAAGCAATGCCACCTGGGGACACCGAGCGACCTGTTACAACACTTGGCAGACTGTAGAACCTGTAATCCACAGCCTATAATGTTTTGACGCATGATTTGCATAACTGTTTGACCTTTAAGTAAAACTAAAGGTGGTAGTACAAAAAATAAAAATTCTGAGGAGGTTTGAATCAAACCACACGAATGATTGACAAGTGAGTGCCCTTTGCTAGCAGAATATGGAATAGACAAAAACACCATTATTTTGTCATCCACTTGAGGAGCAATATGTCTAATAATTTTTTAGTACGGCAGATTTTGAAAGCTGGTGGTAAGTTTTTTGTAGGTGCATCAATAGCAATAGGAACTTTATGTCCTATTGTTTTAAGTTCTTCAAGGGTTTTGGCTGATTCTACAACACTAGGTATTCCCTCAGATGCACAGCAAGCTCTTCTCAATCTAGTTCTTCAAGGTGTACTTGCTGATACTATTGCGTTCGCTCCTAATGGAGGGTGGGTAATCCTCGATAGTCCGAATAGCTATAATACTCCAAATGGTTATGATACAAATAATCTTCCATCAGCCGCTTTAAATGATCTTGCTGCTATACATCAAAAAAACTTAATTATTAACACTATTGCGTTCACTCCAAAAGGAGAGTGGGTAATTATCTATGGTGGTAATGGTTTTTATCATAGTGCTAATTTCCCACAAGATGCTCTTAATGAACTTAAGACTATAAATCAAAAAAATTTAACTATTAATCAAATTGCATTCACTCCCAATGGAAAGTGGGTAATTATTGGAAATAATGGTAACAATGCTTATTGGAGTGCAAATTTTCCGCAAGACGTTATTGCCAAAATTAAGACAATATATCAACAACCGCCAACTATCTATTCACCTATCATTAGTATTGCCTTCACTCCTAAGAGTGAATGGATAATTATTGCGAACGGCGGATATGGTATTTACTATAGTGGTAATTTTCCACAAAATATTGTTAGTACTATCAATCAACTCATCCCTTATGCTCCTAATGTTCCTAATGGTACATACTATGATCACAATTTATTAAATATAGGTTTTAGTCCTAATAATGGTTGGGCGTTACTCTATAATCCCTCTCCACTCGAAGTGGAGGGTTTGTAAAACCTTGAATTTATTGTATTAATTCTAAAGTCATCAGTGACCCTTCTCGGCTGGCGGTATTAAAAGCGACCGGAAAAAAATGGCATGGTGGATGGCAGAAAAAAGCCAAGTTAACTGGAATGAGCAACCGCTAGAGCAACCTACCCCAATCCCCATACATACAGCTAGTTGCCCCCCGTCCACCACTACGCCATTATATAAAGGCCAGAATAGTGATGGACGGGCTAGAAACCAAGTACAGCAAGCTTTTAATTCAGAACAGCCCAACTCCATTCCAACTCAGATAAACACTTCCCCCGCCCCGTCCACCACTACGCCATTATATAAAGACCAGGATAGTGATGGACGGGCTGAAATCCAAGTAGAGCAAGCTTTTAACCTAGAAGAGTTTATGACTCCAGAATCTTTAGAATGCACTGCGGAGAGTTTAGAGTTTTTGGCGACAATTGACTATACCGATGGTGTGGAGGTGGTGTACCATGACGAATATACTCAAATTCCCGTCTTTCAACCTTACCGGGTCGCATTGGTAAATCTTTTTCTAAACGCTCTGTAGCCTGAATCCCAGTCATTTCATCAATCGATATTGTACGCTCTCCGTTTTGATAACGTTCAATCGCACTGATGTATAAACCAGTAATATTTTCAACTTTTGCATCAAATTCTTCATCTTGAGGGGGGGGTTAACCAGTAGCGGCTCTGGTGGGGTTTAAGTTCTGCTTCTTCTAATAATCTTCCAACATGGCGGACGGATATACTTTCAATAATCTCTTGTTTCATGATTTCGTCCGCTAGTTCCCTTGCTGTCCAATGACTTATTGGGCGTCCGTAGTCTTCAGGTTTTGAACATGCAAGCGCGAATAACTCGATTACTTGCTCCATACTAAATTTTGATGGTGCGCCAATCCGCCCATAGTCTTGTAATCTCTCAAAGATAGACAACTCTTTATCGCTAGTTTCAAACCATCGATTTCGCCATAAACGAGCCATATCCAGACTTATATCTAATATTCGAGCAATTTCACCGTTATTTTTCCCTGATGATGCCAGGAGAATAATTTTGGCTCGGATGACGATTTGCTGTGCTGTCTTGTGTCCGTTTATCAACTCTTGCAGTTCATTCTGCTCACGATCACTCAAACTTAATTCTTTTGGAGCTAATCTTGCCATACTCTGATTCTTTGTCACTAAACAAAGCTTTTCATATACTTACTTAAGTATCCCATATAATACTCGGTTTACTTACGCCGTTCTGTACTAGTTGAAACAAAGCCTACTTCTGAGGAAAAACCAGTTGCAGTAACCCCACATTTGCCACAAGTAACTAAGACCGATAAACCTCCAACTCCACCGCTCTCGAAAGAGGAAGAGGCATTTGCTGAGTGGTCACAGTTGCACAAATTGATAGAAGTTGCTAATGAATTTTTAATGCCAATAGCTAAGAGCATCCCTGAACAGGCTATCGAGAAAATCAAGCACCTGCTAACCTTTATACCAAGTAAAGCTGTGGGTTTAGCCGCAGAACTCCTAACTGGTAGCCCAAGGGATAACCTGAAGCCATTGCTGCTCACGTTTGACATTGCGATCGACTGAGATATCTTATCTAAAGTGCGATCGCTCACAGGAGACGCGGTAACGCCGCCGTCGTCAGGCAACGCAGTTGCCAGTCCAGTTCCGCATGCCTGTGGGGAATTGTCAGTCATCTGCGAAAACTTAAGCCAACGCTGAAAAGCAGTAAAAGTAGTGGAGATGCGATCGCGCAGAATTAATATTTCTTATCATAGGAATCTTCAGGGAATTCAAGCGAATTTCTGTTAACTGGAGTTTGGACTAATTTGGATTCAACCAGCAATTAAGAGAACAGCAAGACAAAGTTACCCAACTTCCTGGAGAAACTGAGTCAAGTTGAATCATGAAAAAATCACCCGAAACTAAGCAGCAGTTGAGTCAGCTTTGTTAAGTGATTCTTCGGCTTTAGCTTTTTTAGATGCGCGTTTTTTGACAGTGGGATAAGTTGGACGAGAGGGTGGTCGATGCCCTGGGGTGCGACCAGATGATTTACCACGGGTTTTGGGGGGTTCGGCAGGAGTACCAATACCAGCCAAAATGAGGGGAAATGCTTGTGCCACACGCCCTGGAGATAGTTTATCTTGAGTTGATGTTGCTGTCACAAATTTGCCATTGCCGTAACCTCTGTCATAAGCAGCAAGTGGTCTTTTTTCTAACTGCCGACTTACAAGTTTTAGTTGAAATGCTGCCCTACTCGTTGGCGTTTCAAAGCTGGTGATCCGTTCATGTCTCAATGGCAATGCCCAACTCCCATCTGCCTCTGGTATCCAGGCTAACGTACTGTAACTTTGTCCAATACCTACACCAACTCCTCTCTCCCCATGAAAAGTTCTTTCCTTGAGTGTCTTGGCATCTGGTCTTGGCCAAAAGGTATGATCTCCTGCTAAAAATGGTTGTGCTTCTGTTTTTACCTCCTCTATCAGTAAATTCATCAGTTTTCTTCTCTGTGGGCGAGTATCATGCAGTGCTGCATATATACTCGGCCATCGCCTCCGAAATACTGGACTTTGGGACAAGCTCACAAATGATTGAATGCTTGGGCTGGTCAATACTGCATCCATCAGTTCAAATACGGCATCTTTCGCTTTACCCAAACAATCGTAGATTGCTTGCCGGAATTCTTCTAATTGTGTCAGGATCATCACGTCAATGATTTATCGATTACATTCATTGACTCTACAGCAGTCAGTGTTACTACTGATTGCTTTTCTTTAAATTCTTTAGTCTTCAGTTCAGTACCACCTGTCTATTTTTTATCTCTGATTATCTCAGTAATTTTTCTGAGCCTGAGCTTTTAGTCCAAACTCCAGATTAAAGTTATTTGTCCCAACAAGGGATAAAGAATGGGAAATAGCGATTTTCAGCAATTTACCAGAATCTGTACAAGCTACAAAAATCGCTGAAATATATCGTAATCGGTGGACTATAGAAAGCTTATTTCAAACAGTAACTAAGAATCTTAATGGAGAAATTCAGACTCTTGCTTATCCGAAAGCCGCTTTATTTTCATTTTCAATGGCATTGGTTGCTTATAACATACTTGCAACTTTAAGAGGTGCTTTAGGCGGCGTACATGGAGTAGAGAAAATTGAAGCCGGATTATCTGATTTTTACTTAGTCGATGAGCTTCAAGGTACGTACAGAGGAATGATGATTGCAATTCCTCCTTCGGAGTGGGAGCTATTCCAAACTTTTTCAAGAGAGAAAATGGCACAACTTCTACAACAATTATCAACAGGTGTTAATCTCAAACAGTTTTTAAAAGCGATTAGAGGAGTAAAGAAACCGAAAATTCCAGTGATTTATGATAGTAAACAAGGGCATGTTTCAATAACTCGGCTTTTAGAGCAGTACAATCATTCATAAAAAAAGCAGTTAATCGCAATTAATAAACCGATTAAACACACTGGCTTACCTGATGTAGAAAATTGGTATAGCTAGAGATAGCTTATTGCTTATTTTTGGAAAAAATCATCATTTTAGCTGCTGCAATCTCTTAATCGATGATTGTATGCCCAACTTTCATCAGTTCGTGTCTAAGTTTATATAATTCAATAGCTTAAACATTTGTAATTGCTAAAAGATACCTTTTTTCTCACAATTTGCAACTCGAATTACTAAAAAGATGTTGTAGTTCATTTGTTCGCATTGAAAGGGCTGGTTCTATACGCCTTATGCCCAACTGATTTCGGTAAATCCTTATTCATATTACATCTATTTTGTCAACCATAATTACTTGACCGACACGAGCGTTAACGATCGCATCCTTATTTAGAATGAAATAGCCCTGGGGTGGGCATCTTGCCCGCCTTTGGTTACTGGGCGGGCAAGATGC
>NZ_JBTYKD010000389.1:0-4825 GCF_054880495.1 Nostoc sp. | reverse complement strand
TGCCCTACGGAAAATTAGTTGGGTTCTAGCAAGTTTGCAATCGCCCTCACTAACTCCTCTGGCTCTACAGGTTTTGTAATGTGAGTTTGAAATCCTACCTGAAGTGCCCTTTGTTGGTCAATTTCTGCGGCATAAGCGGTTAGTGCGATTGCCCGAATGGTTCCTCCTTGATTCGGTGGGCGAGATCGAATCTGCTGCATCAGCATATAGCCGTCCATCTCAGGCATACCTATGTCACTCACTAGCACGTCAGGAGTGAACTGTTCTAGAGCTTGCAAAGCTTCTAAGCCAGAAGCGACGGCTGTCACATTTGCCCCGCTTTGTGACAGCACAAATGCCTGAAACTCGCGGGTATCTGGTTCATCATCTACCAGCAAAATTTGAACCCCGTCTAAAGGCACTTCTGCTTCTGTCTGGGTGTGGATTGGGTCGGATGCGATCGATGTTGCCTGCTGCATGAGGGGCAATTGGATGATCAAGGTTGCGCCTTGATTCTCACCCTGGCTTTCTGCTGTAACCGTGCCCCCGTGCATTTCTACAATTTGCCGCACGATCGCAAGCCCCAATCCCAACCCGCCAAATTTGCGTGTCGTTGAGCCGTCTTCTTGCCGAAAATACTCAAATACATGGGGCAAAAACTGTGTATTGATGCCCTTGCCAGTATCGATTACCCGAATCTGAGCTAGCCCGTCGAGTTGCCGCAGTTCAACAGTTACTTGTCCGCTGTTAGGTGTGAACTTAACCGCATTGGTAAGCAAATTCCACACCACTTGCTGCAAGCGGGCTACATCGCCAGAAATCAAAGCGATCTCATCAAGATCAAGAGCGATCGCAATATTTTTTGCTTCTGCTGCCAAACGCACCGTTTCAACGGCGGCAGAAATCACAAAGGTCAAACTGACCGGAGCCGCTCTTAAGCTGAGTTTGCCCTGCATGATGCGGGAGATGTCGAGCAAGTCTTCGATTAGTTGCGTCTGTAAATGGGCATTGCGCTCGATAATTTTCAAGGCTTCAGCTTTACGGGCTTCGCTCAGTTTGCCCTTTTGTAGTAAGCGCACCCAGCCCAAAATCGGGTTGAGAGGCGATCGCAATTCATGGGACAGCACCGCCAAAAACTCATCTTTGATCCGGTTGGCGCGATCGGCTGCCTCTCTTGCGGCTTGTTCACGAGCAAGAAGTTGTTCTCGTTCTGCCTGAATGCGTTTTTGCTCAGTAATATTGAGTACAGTGCCGAGAAAGCGTTGTGGTTTGTCGGCAGCATCAAAGTAGGCCTGTCCTCTGGCCGCAATCCACCGTTCAACCCCATCCTGAATCCCAATCGTGCGATATTCTACGTCACACTTGCCGTTGCTGGCTGGATTCAAAGTCCATTGCATCACCTGTTCTAGGCGGTCGCGATCGTCGGGGTGCAGTCCGGCAAAAAAGGCCTCAATGCTGCAAAGAGCTTCTGGTGGTAAGCCAAACATGGCTTTGCAACCCTCATCCCAAATCAATTGATTGGTGATCAGATTCCAGTCCCAAGTGCCTAATTGGGCAGCTTCGATCGCCATGCGGAAGCGGTTGTCACTCTCGCGCAGTGCGGCTTCGGTGCGGGCGCGTTCAACTGCCGCCCAAGTGCGCTCGGCTACTTCTTCCGCCAAGGACACCTCGTCCGGTGTCCAAGCTCGCGGTTCAGATGTGTGAACTGCCAGCCCCGCTACAAATTCGCCCCCCTTGATCAGGGGTATGCCAATGTAGGCACAGATCTCAATCGCGGCGTAAGCTGCTCGCTGCTCTGGGGACAGGTTGGGATCGGCTTCCACATCAGACGCGGACACAGCGCGACCAGTGCGGTAGGCTGCGAGCAGCTTGGGGCCGAACGAATCAATCGGGTAGTTGCCAGCGAGTGCTGCGGCTCCGTTGACATAATCACGCTCAACGACGTAATCAGCATCGCGAACCTCGAAGTACGCCACCCGGTTCGCGCCCAGATATTCGCCCAGCACACCGCTGGCCGTAGCCTGAATCTCTACTGGGTCGGCAAGCAGACGCAGCGCGTCGGTCAGAGAGACGCAAAAAGCATTAAATTCGGCGGTTCGGCGCAAAATTTCTTCTGAGAGTTTGCGATCGCTAATATCTTTGAAGACAATAGCAACTTTTCGCGCTTGGGCTTCACCGGTGCGACAGGCATAGACATCAAACCATCGATTCATTGCAACAGAGGCATTTTCAAAGCGAGCAGGTTCACCCGTTAGAGCAACTTGACCGTAAATCTGAATCCAATAGCCTTCTAAATCTGGAACTAACTGACGCGCCGTTTTCCCGACCGCCTGTCGAAGTCCTGTTTGTTGCTCAAAGGCGGGATTGATCTCTAAGAAGCGGTAGTCGAGCGGCGTATCATTTTCGTCAAATAGCACTTCAACAATGCAGAAGCCTTCGTCGATCGACTCAAACAGCGTCCGGTAGCGTTCTTCGGATTGACGCAGGGTTGCGGTAGTTTGAATTTGCTCGGTCACATTCCTGAAATAAACGGTGATACCGTTTCGGGCAGGGTAGGTGCGAACTTCGTACCAGCGATCGTGATCCGGGTAAAACGCGGTCATTGACCCAGCCACACGATCTTGCATGGTGCTCCAGTAGACCTGCTCCAACTCATTGCCAATCAGTCCTGGATACTCTGACCACAAATTTTTGCCAATCAAATCGCCTGGAGTGCGATCAAGTAGTGTTTCGGCAGATGGATTCATATAAGTAAACTGCCAGTTCTCATCTAGGGCAAAGAAGGCTTCAGCGATGCTCTCCAGAATATTTCGAGTCTGCTCCTCGCTTTGGCGCAAGGCTTGTTCTGCCTGTCTGCGTAAGCGAAGCTCGTCGGAGATATCGGTGATGTCTCGCGTCACGCCTGCCACTGCATCTACTGCGCCGTTGATGCCCAAAAGTGGCACGAAAATATATTCATAGGCGCGCGTGCCGATTGCGCTAGTGTAGGACGATTCATCCTTGAGCGGCTGGCGCGTGGCGATCACCTGTTGAATCTGTTGCTGAAGTCGGGTCGCTAAATCCGTTGGATAATCCAGCTCAAAAAAGTTCTTCCCCAAAGCTTCATCTGAAGTTTTCTGCCAAAGATTGAGCAACGCCGGGCTGACATAGGTAAACCGTCCTGCCAAATCAAAGGTGTAAATAGAATCGGGAATTGCAGCGACGATCGCGTCGAACTTCCGCAGTTGCCGTTCGAGATCGGTGCGGCTCTCGCCTAATGCTGCTTCAGCACGGGCACGTTCAACAGCTGCCCACGTCTGCTCTGCTGTTTCCTCGACTCGTTTCACCTCATCTTCCGTCCAAGGACGAGGGTTTGCCTGATGCACCGCCAGCAGCGCGACAAATTGCTCGTTCTTGATCAGCGGCACATCAATATGCGCGGCAATATCAATCGTTTGATACCTTGCCTTCTCGCTGGCTGTGTATTTAGGGTAGTTTGCCACATCAGGAACGATCGCCGTTCGCTCCGCTTGATGATCATCTGTCAGGTTGCGCCCAAAGTCTTCCAGATGGTACAGTCCGCTCAGCTCGGCAACGCCGTTCGTGTAGTTTTTATGAACGATGATCTCTTTGCCGCCTGGTAACACTTCAATGTAAATAACGCGGCTTGCGCCTAGAGACTCACCCAGAACACGGGCAGCGATCACCTGAATCTCATTAGCATCAGTCAGCGGGCGTAGCGCATTGGTGAGCTTGACTCGAAACGCATCGGCTTGGGCAGCTTGACGCAAGGCATCTGTTGATGTACGTCCTTGCAGCAGATCAGATTCTAGCTGCGTCTTTTCTGTCGGCTGGGCTTGATCGAGTTCTGTCAACAGGATCTCCACAGCCGTTTTTAGGCTGTCCGGCCAGGTTTCGACAGCCCCTAGCGGCGTCTGGGACCAATTGTGCGATCTCAACAATGCGCCTATCTCGCCGCCACCAACAAAGAGGTTTTCAGCCCAAGCCTTGTGTTCCTCTGCCTTCATGCTTTCAGATCCTTTGTCGGAAAGTATTTTTTTCGAATTGTCTGACTGTGTTTGCATAAGGCGGCATCGGGTGACTCAGACAATTGGTTTAGCAGAGCATCAATTTGCTTAAGTGCCAAAGGAGAAGGAGTCGCATGTCCGTTTTCCCAGCGATTGATCGTTGGAAATGTGACACCGAGTTGAGTCGCAAACTTCTCCTGTGTCAGCTTCAGGGTTTGCCGGAGTTCCCGAATCAATTGACCCACAGCTGGTTGTTCAACACCAAGGTAATCCTGATGGAAAGGCATACGACTCAAACTTTATAAAGTCCTTTATTTCTATAAATTCTATAAATTTTGGTTAGTTTTGGCAAAGAAACAATTTATCTCAAGACGTAAAGTGTTTTTTTTTGGCTTTGAATCATAATTTCAGTAGACTGAAAATTTTTCCAAAAGCCCTACCAGTTCTTCATTTCCACTTGATAATACAAAGATCTGAAATCAGCTTGTAATAATATGCCTTATTTCTTACCTTTTCTTTCGCTAATCCTGGGCTGAAGATGGCGAAGAGCATTCCACGTTATCCGTGATCGTGTAATGGGGGCGGAATAAGCTTATCCTCTGGATAAGCTTTACATAAAAGTTTTTGTTTGAATTTCTGGCAGATTTGAGGCACTCATACCCGAAACTATTGTACGCTTAAGCATTGGGTGATTAGTATAAGTAAATCCCGTGTCAGAGTCAGAATGGAAACAAATAACAGTTAATTTATCAAATCGCTGTAATACCCCTGCCTCAACGCTTCGTAGGCAGGGGATGTAAAGCGGTCAAAAACGAAACACCTTCTGACCAAAATTGAGC
>NZ_JBTYKD010000388.1:0-26139 GCF_054880495.1 Nostoc sp. | reverse complement strand
TGTGTGACAACAGGAGAAGTATGGCAGTTTCTTCAACTTTCGCAAAAAGTGGCTTTGCTTGATAAGCAAAGATATTACTTGGATAATGTAGGAGCCATTTTGGCAATTGTACAGACAATTGTTCAGAAATTCAGTAGTTAATTTGTGTAACACTTTGTTCTCGCAAGTGGATGAATCTACTCGTGAGTTGGGGCGATGATTAAAATATAAGATTGGCGATCGCAGGTGAGTTATATAGATGACAGAATTATTAAGAGATCAGTGGTTTTTAGATGCACGTTATTACTCGTAAACGGCTGAATGAATTTGCTAAACTTCATCCAGATACAAATAACGCCTTGGCTCAGTGGTATCGATTGGTCAAGGGAAATGAGTTTGCCTCATTTGTGGAACTCCGTGAAATGTTTCCATCAGCCGATCAAGTCGGTAAATTAACAGTGTTTAATATTGGTGGCAACAAAGTTAGACTTATTGCCGCAATTCATTACAACCGCCAAAAAGTCTACATCCGGGCTGTGTTAACGCATTTAGAATACGATCAAGGCAAGTGGAAAGAATAATGCAAAGCTTCAACCTCGATCAAACCATCACTGCTTGGTCATCTATTGCCGAAAACGTTTTTGTTCCTCACACAGAAGAGGAATATGAACGCTTGGTTGAAATCCTCGATTGTCTCATCGATCAAGTTGGTGAAGACGAGACGCATCCACTCGCGTCTCTAATGGAAGTTATAGGTGTTTTAATTGAAAACTACGAAACTGAACACATTCCTGAGTTAGAGGCGATCGCTTAACTTCACCAGTATGAATATACAGTAGTGTGTTGTCAATTTGGGGCGTCACCGAACAGTCCATCGTAGACATCGCAACAACAGTCTACTTCTTTTACTGCGGTATCTACGACGGGCTTCGCCTACGCACTATCTCGTAAATTAGTTTTGGTAACACGCAATTATCGGCATTTGGGCAAAGTACCCGGACTATTAATTGAGGATTGGACGGTTTAATGCGATCGCCTAGTTTATTATCGAGTAAAGGCGATCGCTCATAAAAACAATTAAATCATCTTTATTAGCTTCGAGAGAGTTGCCACCCCTTACTCTAACTCGTTATTCTTCAGATAGGCATGATGTAGTAAGGGAAAACCTCAAATGTCAATATTTCTCTGGAAGAACGTCTCACAGCTGTCGAAGCGGCGGTGACGGAGTTGCAAAAACAAGTAGCGGATTCTCAACTAACAAATGGGCTTTTGAACTTTATAGGAAGCTCGCTTCAACAATCAACCGAGTATACAGTAAGTCAACTTGCACGAATTTCTGGTGGACCGAATGATGCTATAAGAGAGACGTATTTAGCTGTTGAGAAACGTGAGGAACTACATAGATCAATTTTCCTCTTGTGTGCTGTAGTCGGAGCAGGTCTTGCTTGTCTGCGTGAGAGCAAGGAATATTAACCCTGTTTAATCACTTTTGGAAAAGAAAAATAAGAACCCACTTTTCAACTGTAGACAGAGCAGGAATTTAAGGCTTTATTTACTAACATAATGGCTGAAATTAAGATTTAAAGGCTGCTCAATTGTAGCTAAGGTTATTAATTAGGGGTTGCTGAAAAAGTCATAAAAAAGCAATCTTAAGGGTTGACTAGTTATTTAAGCAAGGTTAAAGATAAGTTTTTGTTGCCTATATCTGGCAAAAAGATAACGTTCAATTATATCAATCTCTAAAAAAGGTCTATTTTTGAAAAATAGACATAAAAAGGCATAAAAAACCCGTGACAAGTAAGTAGAAAGATTCATGACTAAAAAAGTAATAGCAATTGCTGTTTGAGAAGTATGAGATAGTTTCGCCATCACTCTACCCAGGCTGAACCTTCTTTTACCTTGTCCAAACTTTCCCTCAATAAAATTACGAATTCTCTCATCTTGTAAAGCTTGCTTCTTTTTTTCTTTACTCACAGTTTTTGGAGGTCTTCCTAAAGGAACTCCACTAATTCTAATGCCTCGTTCTTTGTGTGATACACGACGTTTTTTAGCTACTTCTAGGTAGTCACGTCTTGCGATTTCCCGATAAGTTCTCGGTTTTTTCTCTAATTGACCCTTTATCTGTTCGTAAAGAGAGTCTATAATTTTTTCTGTGTGTTTTCTGGCTTGATTTAGTAACCCGATATCTGTCGGATAGCTGATATCACCTGGGGCACAAGTGGCATCTAATATTAATTTCCCCCGATTTTTTGGTGTATTAACTTCTTTTTCTGGTGATCGCGCAGCGTTAGCGAGTCCGCGAGCATCTTCTGTTTTTTTTCAGTAGCAGTTTCTATAATACTCAAAACAACCTCCAGAAGCTATTGATCCGTCTTTTGTGCGTCCAATCACTTCAGTCTAGCAGGCTAACACTTTGTGGATCAAATGGATAAAAGCTCCTGGGGTGGATGCAAACTTTATTTTCTGCTGCTGAATTTAGACGCTACGCACCATTTAATCTAAATAATCGTCATTATAAATAGTCTTTTATTTTACAGTTTTTCTTTAAGCAAAATGCAAGCAAAATCTAAAAATGAGACTGCATAAGAGTTATATTGTTTAAAGCATCAAAACAGATTATTCTTAAATAACCCTACAACTTGCTTGCATTTAGGCTAGAAATAGGCTCTTTTTTCTACCACCGCAAAAAAACCTTGCATTATATGATGTTGAAGAGCGATCGCTAGGTTCGGAGTAATCCCAAGAGTGCATTTGACGGAAAGGCAGACCCATCTTTTGGAAGACGTACTTCTCTTTCACACCAGAAGCAACTAGGTCAGGCTTGAGGGCTTTGATAAATTCCTCGAATTCGTAAGCGGTAACGTCGTCATAAACGATGGTGCCGTTTTCGATGAAGGGAGCAGTACGTTTGTAGTCATCGTTATGAGCGAACTCATAACCCGTACCAATCATCTTCATGCCCAAGTCTTGGAAAGCTGGGACAACGTGGCGAGGACGTAGACCACCAACCATGATGGCAACAGTTTTACCTTCCAAGCGGGGGCGATACTTCTGAAGAATCACATCCGTTGTGGGCTGATACTTGGCGATAACCTTCTCAGCGTTTGCTTGGATTGTCTCGTCAAACTTAGAAGCAATTTCCCGTAAAGATTCAGCAATCTTCGTGGGGCCGAAGAAGTTGTACTCAAGCCAGGGTATACGGTAGATTAAAGGCTGAAAACCTTATATATCAATACTTTTCCAACGATGCGTTCTGTGTGGCTTGTTTTTGTCTTAAAGCTTATGATTTAAACATCGAAAACCCCAGTGAAATGGTAATTTGATTTGCAAATTGTGGCTTACTGGAGTAGCATGAAAGATTTTTTGGCTAAATTTATTATGCCTAAACGAAAAAAGCGATGGAAAGTAGGGGATAAATGCAACGTATTAATGCCTTCCGGTCGGCTTATTTCTGGTGGAATCGTTGCAAGCATTCAACTGAAATATAAAACTTGCAAGGTTAATTTTCCTGAAACTAACTCTCATTTTTTAGTTGATTTATTGTCGTTGCAGTGACTTTCCATGCATTTTATGGCGGAAGTTTTGGTTTTTAGTGGGAAGTTCCTGTAACCCCTGAGCGTTCAGGGTTTTTTATTGCTGACTTCCAAACTTCCGACTTGCTGACCTTCTAAGTTTTTAATGGTTTATCTGTCATTTTAAAATAATCTAAAAAACAATGTACAACCCTATGGGTTTGCACGAGGAAAAAACACTCAAAAGCCTTGTTATGGTTGATAAAGCTGAATTGGGCTTAAAAAATTATGTCTCGTCGTAGAAGTGCTATTGAGTTAGAAGAATTAGCAAAGATTAAACGTTCTCAAGCTGCTGCAAGGCTAGCCCATCGTTCGGCTAACCCCAAAGCTTATACTCCTAAACCAGATACAGATTACACGCAACTTTACTACCGTGATCCGTTAGACCCTAGTCGTTTTTTGAAGTTGAGAGTTGCTAATGGTACTTTAACTTTATGGGGTGGTATTGCTGCTGCTGGATTAGTGACAGTGCCTCCAGCTAATTCAGCAATTGTAGAAATTACAAGAGGTAATAAAATTCCGATCGTAAAAGTTCGTTGGTATTATGGCGATGATACTGCTGTCGTGGTTCCTGCAAATGATATGCATGGAAGATGGATAAAATTTTACGATGTGAAAAACGGACAAGCTCATCATCAGATTCCATTCGTTGAAGCGGGTGCTACACCTGATTTAGCCGCCACAATTACAGCTTTCTACGCCAAATTAAATACTCCTGCTGAAGTAGAACGAATTATTGGTACAAGAGGCCGGGCAGATCTGGTAATTGGATATGGGAAGCAGTACACCACGCTTGCAAGAGTTTCTGCATAATTTTCTTTTGCCTCAATGAAAAATCTAGCCCCCAGTGGGGCGGCAAGGCGAAGCGTGTAAGTTTTCAGCGTTTAGGAGATGGAGTTTGGTTCAAATGCAATTGCACGGACTTTTAGCGATCGCTCGACGTTTTTGTACACAATCGCCAGTGGCTGGTCTTGCTGCTGCACGTTGCGGCAACTTCCAACTTCAACTTACGACTTCACCAGCTAGTCAGTGGAAGTTGGAAGTTAGGAGTTGGAAGTTAGGAGTTGCGATCGCATTCTTGGCGGGACATCGCGCGATCGCGTTGCAGACAATTTACGGTAGCCTTCAGCGATCGCTAATGGCTGGTCTTGCTGCTGCACGTTGCGGCAACTTCCAACTTCAACTTCCAACTTCATTAGCTACTCAGTGGAAGTCGGAAGTTAGGAGTTGGAAGTCAGGGGGAAGCGCGGATGGATTCTAGAAGAAATTACAACTAAAAAATTCTCAAAAAATCAAAATCAACTGGATCAACTGGATCACTGATTGAAGAAACCTTGGTACAACAGGACTTTCAGAGTGATCCAGTAGATGATCCAGTAGATTTGGTTCTACTGGATCATCTACTGGATCAACTGGATCCTGAGAAGAATTATGTATTAGATAATACTTCTATATATCCGGATCCAGTTGATCCAGTAGATTTGGTTTTACCAAATCTACTGGATCATTTACTGGATCAAGAAGAAGTCAGTCATAGCAATACTTCCAGCAACCGTGATCCAGTTGATCCAGTAGATTTTGCAAAAAATGAAAATTTAAAAGTCGATGATACAAATTGCATCATTCGACCTGTCAAGGGGAGTGGATCGCCAAAAAAACACCCCCAGTCAGGAACAGGGGGGTATCCTAAAAACCAAGCATCAACTTAATTTTGGCGGTGTGGGACACTCTTTTGTTGGTACAAAATTTCTTCTCTTGATAGAAAGCCAATGCTCCTTGCCGAATCTCTGCTGATTCGCAGCATCCATTAAAGGATAGGTATTGACGATAGCCAGAGTCTCAACGATTTGTCTTGCATCCTGATATTCGACCTTGATATCAAGTTCTAGATCAAGCTTGATTTTGAGAGACTGTAACTCTAAAGGACTCCCATTTAATTGAATTTCTCCAGTAAGAGTGCTGTAGTGTAACTTATCTCCCCAAGCGTCTTGGATTCTGTGATAGGCTCTGTTTAACTTAGACTTGAGAAACTCGTAACGCTCCTGAACTGCCTTGTTAATGATGTCCAGCCCCTCGGTCGTTTCCTGCCTTAAGGCAATGTCAGCAGCAAGCGTTGGGTCAGCCACAGCATATCTGATAAAAACCTGGGCTACATAGTTGGCAAAGTCTGGATCAAAGTAGCTGGCTAGGTGAACTGCCATGAAGGGGTGAACCCAGGTAACAGCCCTGTACCCTTTACCACTAGTGTAAATTAATTCTTTAGATACTGAGTGTGTAATTTTAAGGGTGTCAACTTCAGGATTAAAGTGACCAATTTTCAGTGTGTCAACTTCAGGATTTAACTGTGTAATTTTGAGGGTGTCAACTTCAGGATTTAACTGTTCAATTTTTAATCTTTCAGAAAGCTCCGTTAATTTAGCTTTAGTTTCTGGCAATCGCTTCCAGTTCCTCAAGTCATACCCAAAATGCTTGCACCATTTGGTAGCGTTGATATAATCGTCATCGCGTTGCGCGTCTTGCACCAATTTGTCAAATTGCTCTGTTTGTGACATATAATTCTCCTTGTTTTTAAAGTGTTAAGCAATCCCAGATCAGACAGGGGTTGCTTTTTCCTCCTTGTAGCGCTCCTAGACTGCCTTGTTAATGATCTCCAGCCCCTCGGTGGTTTCCTGCCTTGAGGCAATATCAGCAGCAAGCTTTGGGTCAGCAGTGACGTACCTGATGAAAATCTCGGCTACATAGTTGGCGAAGCCTGGACTAAGGTAGCTGGCTAAGTGAACTGCCATGATTGGGTGAACCCAAGTTACCCAAGTTTTACCTACGCGCTGAACAATCCAAGGCTCAGTATTTGACTTTGCGATTTTCAACTGCTCTAATCTAGCTTTTGTTTCTGGCAACTGCTTCCAGCTATCAAGTCGATACCCAAAATGCTTGCACCATTCGGTAGCGTTGATGTAGCCGTCATCTGGACGTGCGTCTTGCAGCAGTTTGTCAAAAGGCTCTATTTGTGACATACAATTCTCCTCATTTTTTAAAATGTTAAACAACCCCCGCTCAGACAGGGGTTGCTAAAAATGTTAAACAAGTCCGGCTTTTGGAAAAATAAGCATTCGCTAACCTTTTGAGATGGTGCTAATCAACTTGTGGATAGCATTTAAAGTTAGTTCCAAGTCATCTCGATGTGGTTCTGAAAGCTTTAAGTAGCAATCGGTAAGCAGTGCGATAGATTCATCGGAATCAATGTTTTCAAATTCTAAAAGCTGCTGATAATACCGAATCAGATTCCATTCATCCAGAGCGTGTGTCATCATCTCAAGCAGAGATTCATTACTTTTATTCGCACTAAAAACGTGTGCAGCGCTATTGCTGTCGGTCTGCGCTTGTTGCATAATTTGTATTGCCTCCTTAATGGGACTGAACAACTGGCAAGGGGGAAGTCGTGCCGGTGGGGGAGAGGTAATGGACTCTCTTGCCGGGGCGCATTCAAGCGCTGACTTCATTTATCCATCTCATGTGGGTACTAGGGGAGCGAAACGACGCTACGATTTACTCGCTACTACCTGTATATATCTGCCCACAACCTGCATACAACTAATATACAAAGCAATAACTCAACTGTCAACAATCTGTAGGCGAATAGGTTAATCTTGTAGACAGATGTATACAGCGCACTTGCTAACTATGGCTAGTAAATCGTTTTCATTCCGTTTGCCAGATGAGATTGTTCAATTTGTGGAGTCCTCACAGTTAGAGGGTGAAACTCTCAACCAAACATCCCAAAGGCTTTTTATTGATTTCGTGAAAAGAAACAATCCTCTGTCTACAGTTTTGACTACAGTTGTAGACGTTCAAGAACTGGTGAAGCAAGAGGTAGCATCAAGCTTGGGTGAAGTGCGATCGCAACTGGAGGAACTGCGGGGGGGTTCATTTAGTAGGTCTACAACTGTGTCTACAAAAAGTCCAGACGTAGACATACTGGAAGTGTTTAAGCAAGAGGTGGCAGCAAGCTTGGGTGAAGTGCGATCGCAACTGGAGGAACTGCGGGGAAAATCGAAAGCCCGGTAGCAGAGGAGAATAGCGCTACCGGGCAGCCAAGTAATATTGAGTCAACTGTAGCGAACAATGAAATCATCGACCAGTTACAGGAACGAATTAGAAATCAGGATGAGAAATTAGAGCAAGCTGAAACTGAAAACCAGCAACTCAGGGAACAGTTACAGACAGTAAGTCAATCCCTGCAACCAGACTACGAGGCAACCCGCGATCGCACTTTGAATAAGCTTAAAGTGGGCAAGCAATCAACGGCAGGAAAGGCGATTGACGCTTTCATCAAGGAACTAAAGCACGGTTTATAGTCAACTTATGCACGGTTTCAACTCGGTTTCAACCCGTCTACAGTTCGCCTACACCCAACAACAGACGGTGACAAGTGCGCTTTGTGTGCCACGATCGACGGTGATAAAGGCGGTTGCAGTGCCACGATCAACAGTGACAAGTCCGGTTGCAGTGCCACGATCAACAGTGACAAGTCCGGTTGCAGTGCGTCTACAGTGTCTACAGGTGTAGACAGAACTGTAGGCGGGTAAAACTCGCTCTGGATGCCGTTTTTAGCAACTGTAGACAATTTTTTGGCTGCCTATTTTTTAACAAAAATTCCCAAAAAATAGGCATTTTTTCTAATATATTACTCAAAAATGTAGCAGCACTAGTTTAACAGTTTAAAAGCTAAATAGATAGAGATGCACCTCTGTTAATAAACCACACTCTACGGTGAGTCAAGTAGACAGTAACTCGCTAATTTGATGCCGTGCCAGAGCTTGCCTGAGATATTCCACCTCAGCCCTTAGCCGTGCATTTTCCTCCTTCAACGCATCCATGTCATCTTTTTTATCCACTGCCTCCTTAATTACCTTCCTCCGGTTCTCCAAGCTGAACCACTTCTGGTAAATCTCAGTATGAATCTCAACAGAATGCCCCAAATTGTCAGCAGCAGCTTTAATTGGAATGCCCATCATATGCGCTCGAATAGCCCAAGCGTGGCGTAAGTCATAGGGCGTAAACGGAATATTTACCCGCCTAAACCATGATGAACAGTTAACCCGAATAGTGTTGATATCTGTAAAACTAGTTCTGCCATCAGTTTGAGATTTTAACAGTTCCAAATACTCTACGTTTTTTAAATCAAACAAGTAAACCCATTCAGGATGTAGCGGTAAAGCTTCTCTGTAACCAGTCTTAGTATCTGGGTGAACCTTCCATGTATTATCTTTATTTTCAGAACTCAACCACCAATCAATCTCAGGATTTACAAACAGTTCTCTTGGGCGTAATCCATAAGTAGCAAGCATTCCATACACCCAACCCCACATCTTCCAACTGTCCAAGCAATTCTTCTTGATTGTCAAGCTCCTAGTCAAAGAGTACTGATGAAAAGATTCATAATATTTGATGATATCCTCATCACTGGGAATATCCCTAGCCTGACTTTTGGGTTGTGTAGCTTTAAATTGTTCGAGGGTGAAACCAGTTAAATTAAGAGTTGCTTTTAAAACCTTCAACGATTTAACGGCGCTGTATTTGGCAGAGTCTCCCGTCAACTCTGCAAATCTTTTATCAATCTCCGATTGAGTCAATAAAGTATCTAGCCCAATCAATCGCCGTAAATACTCTTTGTAGTAGAAAAAGGTGTGTTTACTTTTTTCTGTTAACTTGCGTGTTTTGAAATACTCAGTTTCAAACTCTTCTAAAACTTCACCAAGGACTTGGGATCTGCTGCTGACCTTAGCGATTTTTCCCAGATATTTGTCAGTCCATTCAAACTGTTTACGGGCGAGCAGCTTGCCTAGCTCGTTTGCCTCTTCCTCAGATGTTCTCAACCCGTCCAGGCTTGCAGGGATATTCAGCGAAATCTTGTACTGCTTAAAACCAGTTCCTTTAGTGTCGCGATCGCCCGGCTTGATTGGTAGGGATGCTTGCAATTGAATAGTATCCCGTGCCACGACCAAACCCACTTTCACCTTAGCGGCTTTTAGACGGCCCCTAGTGTCTGCCAAACCTTTCTCAAACTTGCGTTCCAGATGCTGCCGAGTAGCTTTCATTTGTCTCTGTGTTCCTAGATAGCTGCCATCGGTAGATGCTGGCGGAGTGAAATCGTCAAAAACGTCCTGTGCCTTGCTTTTCATTGTGTCTTAAATGTGTCTTAAAATTTAGTCCATTTAGAACAATGTTTAAATTAAGCAAAGTCAGACGTGGACTAAATCCTGGTATCACAATGCATTAAATCATATTTCGTACAGGGTATACGGTAGATTAAAGGCTGAAAACCTTATATATCAATACTTTTCCAACGATGCGTTCTGTGTGGCTTGTTTTTGTCTTAAAGCTTATGATTTAAACATCGAAAACCCCAGTGAAATGGTAATTTGATTTGCAAATTGTGGCTTACTGGAGTAGCATGAAAGATTTTTTGGCTAAATTTATTATGCCTAAACGAAAAAAGCGATGGAAAGTAGGGGATAAATGCAACGTATTAATGCCTTCCGGTCGGCTTATTTCTGGTGGAATCGTTGCAAGCATTCAACTGAAATATAAAACTTGCAAGGTTAATTTTCCTGAAACTAACTCTCATTTTTTAGTTGATTTATTGTCGTTGCAGTGACTTTCCATGCATTTTATGGCGGAAGTTTTGGTTTTTAGTGGGAAGTTCCTGTAACCCCTGAGCGTTCAGGGTTTTTTATTGCTGACTTCCAAACTTCCGACTTGCTGACCTTCTAAGTTTTTAATGGTTTATCTGTCATTTTAAAATAATCTAAAAAACAATGTACAACCCTATGGGTTTGCACGAGGAAAAAACACTCAAAAGCCTTGTTATGGTTGATAAAGCTGAATTGGGCTTAAAAAATTATGTCTCGTCGTAGAAGTGCTATTGAGTTAGAAGAATTAGCAAAGATTAAACGTTCTCAAGCTGCTGCAAGGCTAGCCCATCGTTCGGCTAACCCCAAAGCTTATACTCCTAAACCAGATACAGATTACACGCAACTTTACTACCGTGATCCGTTAGACCCTAGTCGTTTTTTGAAGTTGAGAGTTGCTAATGGTACTTTAACTTTATGGGGTGGTATTGCTGCTGCTGGATTAGTGACAGTGCCTCCAGCTAATTCAGCAATTGTAGAAATTACAAGAGGTAATAAAATTCCGATCGTAAAAGTTCGTTGGTATTATGGCGATGATACTGCTGTCGTGGTTCCTGCAAATGATATGCATGGAAGATGGATAAAATTTTACGATGTGAAAAACGGACAAGCTCATCATCAGATTCCATTCGTTGAAGCGGGTGCTACACCTGATTTAGCCGCCACAATTACAGCTTTCTACGCCAAATTAAATACTCCTGCTGAAGTAGAACGAATTATTGGTACAAGAGGCCGGGCAGATCTGGTAATTGGATATGGGAAGCAGTACACCACGCTTGCAAGAGTTTCTGCATAATTTTCTTTTGCCTCAATGAAAAATCTAGCCCCCAGTGGGGCGGCAAGGCGAAGCGTGTAAGTTTTCAGCGTTTAGGAGATGGAGTTTGGTTCAAATGCAATTGCACGGACTTTTAGCGATCGCTCGACGTTTTTGTACACAATCGCCAGTGGCTGGTCTTGCTGCTGCACGTTGCGGCAACTTCCAACTTCAACTTACGACTTCACCAGCTAGTCAGTGGAAGTTGGAAGTTAGGAGTTGGAAGTTAGGAGTTGCGATCGCATTCTTGGCGGGACATCGCGCGATCGCGTTGCAGACAATTTACGGTAGCCTTCAGCGATCGCTAATGGCTGGTCTTGCTGCTGCACGTTGCGGCAACTTCCAACTTCAACTTCCAACTTCATTAGCTACTCAGTGGAAGTCGGAAGTTAGGAGTTGGAAGTCAGGGGGAAGCGCGGATGGATTCTAGAAGAAATTACAACTAAAAAATTCTCAAAAAATCAAAATCAACTGGATCAACTGGATCACTGATTGAAGAAACCTTGGTACAACAGGACTTTCAGAGTGATCCAGTAGATGATCCAGTAGATTTGGTTCTACTGGATCATCTACTGGATCAACTGGATCCTGAGAAGAATTATGTATTAGATAATACTTCTATATATCCGGATCCAGTTGATCCAGTAGATTTGGTTTTACCAAATCTACTGGATCATTTACTGGATCAAGAAGAAGTCAGTCATAGCAATACTTCCAGCAACCGTGATCCAGTTGATCCAGTAGATTTTGCAAAAAATGAAAATTTAAAAGTCGATGATACAAATTGCATCATTCGACCTGTCAAGGGGAGTGGATCGCCAAAAAAACACCCCCAGTCAGGAACAGGGGGGTATCCTAAAAACCAAGCATCAACTTAATTTTGGCGGTGTGGGACACTCTTTTGTTGGTACAAAATTTCTTCTCTTGATAGAAAGCCAATGCTCCTTGCCGAATCTCTGCTGATTCGCAGCATCCATTAAAGGATAGGTATTGACGATAGCCAGAGTCTCAACGATTTGTCTTGCATCCTGATATTCGACCTTGATATCAAGTTCTAGATCAAGCTTGATTTTGAGAGACTGTAACTCTAAAGGACTCCCATTTAATTGAATTTCTCCAGTAAGAGTGCTGTAGTGTAACTTATCTCCCCAAGCGTCTTGGATTCTGTGATAGGCTCTGTTTAACTTAGACTTGAGAAACTCGTAACGCTCCTGAACTGCCTTGTTAATGATGTCCAGCCCCTCGGTCGTTTCCTGCCTTAAGGCAATGTCAGCAGCAAGCGTTGGGTCAGCCACAGCATATCTGATAAAAACCTGGGCTACATAGTTGGCAAAGTCTGGATCAAAGTAGCTGGCTAGGTGAACTGCCATGAAGGGGTGAACCCAGGTAACAGCCCTGTACCCTTTACCACTAGTGTAAATTAATTCTTTAGATACTGAGTGTGTAATTTTAAGGGTGTCAACTTCAGGATTAAAGTGACCAATTTTCAGTGTGTCAACTTCAGGATTTAACTGTGTAATTTTGAGGGTGTCAACTTCAGGATTTAACTGTTCAATTTTTAATCTTTCAGAAAGCTCCGTTAATTTAGCTTTAGTTTCTGGCAATCGCTTCCAGTTCCTCAAGTCATACCCAAAATGCTTGCACCATTTGGTAGCGTTGATATAATCGTCATCGCGTTGCGCGTCTTGCACCAATTTGTCAAATTGCTCTGTTTGTGACATATAATTCTCCTTGTTTTTAAAGTGTTAAGCAATCCCAGATCAGACAGGGGTTGCTTTTTCCTCCTTGTAGCGCTCCTAGACTGCCTTGTTAATGATCTCCAGCCCCTCGGTGGTTTCCTGCCTTGAGGCAATATCAGCAGCAAGCTTTGGGTCAGCAGTGACGTACCTGATGAAAATCTCGGCTACATAGTTGGCGAAGCCTGGACTAAGGTAGCTGGCTAAGTGAACTGCCATGATTGGGTGAACCCAAGTTACCCAAGTTTTACCTACGCGCTGAACAATCCAAGGCTCAGTATTTGACTTTGCGATTTTCAACTGCTCTAATCTAGCTTTTGTTTCTGGCAACTGCTTCCAGCTATCAAGTCGATACCCAAAATGCTTGCACCATTCGGTAGCGTTGATGTAGCCGTCATCTGGACGTGCGTCTTGCAGCAGTTTGTCAAAAGGCTCTATTTGTGACATACAATTCTCCTCATTTTTTAAAATGTTAAACAACCCCCGCTCAGACAGGGGTTGCTAAAAATGTTAAACAAGTCCGGCTTTTGGAAAAATAAGCATTCGCTAACCTTTTGAGATGGTGCTAATCAACTTGTGGATAGCATTTAAAGTTAGTTCCAAGTCATCTCGATGTGGTTCTGAAAGCTTTAAGTAGCAATCGGTAAGCAGTGCGATAGATTCATCGGAATCAATGTTTTCAAATTCTAAAAGCTGCTGATAATACCGAATCAGATTCCATTCATCCAGAGCGTGTGTCATCATCTCAAGCAGAGATTCATTACTTTTATTCGCACTAAAAACGTGTGCAGCGCTATTGCTGTCGGTCTGCGCTTGTTGCATAATTTGTATTGCCTCCTTAATGGGACTGAACAACTGGCAAGGGGGAAGTCGTGCCGGTGGGGGAGAGGTAATGGACTCTCTTGCCGGGGCGCATTCAAGCGCTGACTTCATTTATCCATCTCATGTGGGTACTAGGGGAGCGAAACGACGCTACGATTTACTCGCTACTACCTGTATATATCTGCCCACAACCTGCATACAACTAATATACAAAGCAATAACTCAACTGTCAACAATCTGTAGGCGAATAGGTTAATCTTGTAGACAGATGTATACAGCGCACTTGCTAACTATGGCTAGTAAATCGTTTTCATTCCGTTTGCCAGATGAGATTGTTCAATTTGTGGAGTCCTCACAGTTAGAGGGTGAAACTCTCAACCAAACATCCCAAAGGCTTTTTATTGATTTCGTGAAAAGAAACAATCCTCTGTCTACAGTTTTGACTACAGTTGTAGACGTTCAAGAACTGGTGAAGCAAGAGGTAGCATCAAGCTTGGGTGAAGTGCGATCGCAACTGGAGGAACTGCGGGGGGGTTCATTTAGTAGGTCTACAACTGTGTCTACAAAAAGTCCAGACGTAGACATACTGGAAGTGTTTAAGCAAGAGGTGGCAGCAAGCTTGGGTGAAGTGCGATCGCAACTGGAGGAACTGCGGGGAAAATCGAAAGCCCGGTAGCAGAGGAGAATAGCGCTACCGGGCAGCCAAGTAATATTGAGTCAACTGTAGCGAACAATGAAATCATCGACCAGTTACAGGAACGAATTAGAAATCAGGATGAGAAATTAGAGCAAGCTGAAACTGAAAACCAGCAACTCAGGGAACAGTTACAGACAGTAAGTCAATCCCTGCAACCAGACTACGAGGCAACCCGCGATCGCACTTTGAATAAGCTTAAAGTGGGCAAGCAATCAACGGCAGGAAAGGCGATTGACGCTTTCATCAAGGAACTAAAGCACGGTTTATAGTCAACTTATGCACGGTTTCAACTCGGTTTCAACCCGTCTACAGTTCGCCTACACCCAACAACAGACGGTGACAAGTGCGCTTTGTGTGCCACGATCGACGGTGATAAAGGCGGTTGCAGTGCCACGATCAACAGTGACAAGTCCGGTTGCAGTGCCACGATCAACAGTGACAAGTCCGGTTGCAGTGCGTCTACAGTGTCTACAGGTGTAGACAGAACTGTAGGCGGGTAAAACTCGCTCTGGATGCCGTTTTTAGCAACTGTAGACAATTTTTTGGCTGCCTATTTTTTAACAAAAATTCCCAAAAAATAGGCATTTTTTCTAATATATTACTCAAAAATGTAGCAGCACTAGTTTAACAGTTTAAAAGCTAAATAGATAGAGATGCACCTCTGTTAATAAACCACACTCTACGGTGAGTCAAGTAGACAGTAACTCGCTAATTTGATGCCGTGCCAGAGCTTGCCTGAGATATTCCACCTCAGCCCTTAGCCGTGCATTTTCCTCCTTCAACGCATCCATGTCATCTTTTTTATCCACTGCCTCCTTAATTACCTTCCTCCGGTTCTCCAAGCTGAACCACTTCTGGTAAATCTCAGTATGAATCTCAACAGAATGCCCCAAATTGTCAGCAGCAGCTTTAATTGGAATGCCCATCATATGCGCTCGAATAGCCCAAGCGTGGCGTAAGTCATAGGGCGTAAACGGAATATTTACCCGCCTAAACCATGATGAACAGTTAACCCGAATAGTGTTGATATCTGTAAAACTAGTTCTGCCATCAGTTTGAGATTTTAACAGTTCCAAATACTCTACGTTTTTTAAATCAAACAAGTAAACCCATTCAGGATGTAGCGGTAAAGCTTCTCTGTAACCAGTCTTAGTATCTGGGTGAACCTTCCATGTATTATCTTTATTTTCAGAACTCAACCACCAATCAATCTCAGGATTTACAAACAGTTCTCTTGGGCGTAATCCATAAGTAGCAAGCATTCCATACACCCAACCCCACATCTTCCAACTGTCCAAGCAATTCTTCTTGATTGTCAAGCTCCTAGTCAAAGAGTACTGATGAAAAGATTCATAATATTTGATGATATCCTCATCACTGGGAATATCCCTAGCCTGACTTTTGGGTTGTGTAGCTTTAAATTGTTCGAGGGTGAAACCAGTTAAATTAAGAGTTGCTTTTAAAACCTTCAACGATTTAACGGCGCTGTATTTGGCAGAGTCTCCCGTCAACTCTGCAAATCTTTTATCAATCTCCGATTGAGTCAATAAAGTATCTAGCCCAATCAATCGCCGTAAATACTCTTTGTAGTAGAAAAAGGTGTGTTTACTTTTTTCTGTTAACTTGCGTGTTTTGAAATACTCAGTTTCAAACTCTTCTAAAACTTCACCAAGGACTTGGGATCTGCTGCTGACCTTAGCGATTTTTCCCAGATATTTGTCAGTCCATTCAAACTGTTTACGGGCGAGCAGCTTGCCTAGCTCGTTTGCCTCTTCCTCAGATGTTCTCAACCCGTCCAGGCTTGCAGGGATATTCAGCGAAATCTTGTACTGCTTAAAACCAGTTCCTTTAGTGTCGCGATCGCCCGGCTTGATTGGTAGGGATGCTTGCAATTGAATAGTATCCCGTGCCACGACCAAACCCACTTTCACCTTAGCGGCTTTTAGACGGCCCCTAGTGTCTGCCAAACCTTTCTCAAACTTGCGTTCCAGATGCTGCCGAGTAGCTTTCATTTGTCTCTGTGTTCCTAGATAGCTGCCATCGGTAGATGCTGGCGGAGTGAAATCGTCAAAAACGTCCTGTGCCTTGCTTTTCATTGTGTCTTAAATGTGTCTTAAAATTTAGTCCATTTAGAACAATGTTTAAATTAAGCAAAGTCAGACGTGGACTAAATCCTGGTATCACAATGCATTAAATCATATTTCGTACAGGGTATACCATAAGCTTCTTCCATGTGACGGCTGATGTAGTTCATCGACCGATAGCAGTGGATGAGGTTCATCTTCACATTGGGGGTCATCAACATTTCGTTGATGGTGCCATCACCTGACCACTGAGCGACTACGCGCAAGCCGAGTTCTTCTAACAGGATGCGGCTAGCCCAAGCATCACCACCGATGTTATAGTCACCAATGATGGCTACATCATAAGGAGTGCCTTCAAACTGAAGTGTACCGTCTTTCTTAGCTTGGTCGGATCTGGTGAACACCCAGTCACGAACCATGTCGTTAGCAATGTGGTGTCCCAAAGATTGGGAAACACCCCGGAAGCCTTCGCAACGCACAGGTACAACTGGCTTGCCAATTTCTTTCGATGTCTTCCGAGCAACAGCTTCGATGTCATCCCCAATTAGACCGATGGGACATTCAGATTGAATGGAAACACCACGGTTGAGCGGGAAAAGTACATCAAGTTCTTGGATGAGCTTGGTAAGTTTTTTGTCTCCACCAAAAACGATATCTCGTTCTTGGAAGTCGGAGGTGAAGTGCATGGTACCAAAGGTATCAATACCTGTGGTGCCGATGTAGTAGTTACGACGACCAGACCAAGACCAGTAACCGCAACCTACAGGCCCGTGGCTGATGTGGATCATATCCTTAATAGGACCCCAGACCACACCTTTAGAACCGGCATAAGCACAACCACGAGCGGTCATTACCCCAGGAAGGGATTTGATGTTAGACTTAACGCCGCAATCGGACTTACCTTCTTCGTATACGTTTAAGTGTTTTTCGCGCTTTTTAGCAGCTTTTTCAGGATAAGCACTGAGAACTTCTTTAATTAGTTCTTTTCTTTCTTCGATGATGTTTTTGTTTTCTGGAGGTGTCATACTTAGCCTTTGTGACTGGTAAGGATCAGGCATAGGGGGACTAGGAGTCCCCTCTAAGGTTAGGGGGGAGATAAAGGGAGAGCGTCAAAGGTCAAAGGTAAGATCGGGAACTCTTCCTTTTTCCTTGTGCTAAAGCATTATTCCTTAGCAGCGATTTATACTACAGGAGCTTCAGCAGCACTCTTACCAACTAGCATTGCGGTATTTTCGTCGCTTTCGAGAATACCGAATTCAATCAACAATTCTTCTAGTTCTTCCATTTCGATGGGTGTAGGAATAGATAGATTCTTGTTGCCGATGATCTTTGTAGCCAATGTCCGATATTCGTTAGCTTGGTTGCTTTCAGGTGCGTACTCGTTAACAGTCATCCGGCGCAATTCTGCGTGTTGAACAATGTTGTCACGGGGTACGTAGTGAATCATTTGGGTGTTCAACCGTTTTGCCAAGGTTTCGATCAGATCGATTTCCCGGTCAGTGTTACGGCTGTTACAAATCAAACCACCCAAACGCACACCACCTGTGTGAGCATACTTAAGAACACCACGAGCGATGTTGTTAGCAGCGTACATCGCCATCATTTCACCTGATGTGACGATGTAGATTTCTTGGGCTTTGCCTTCACGAATAGGCATAGCGAAACCACCGCATACAACGTCACCTAATACGTCGTAAGATACGAAGTCTAGGTTTTGGTAAGCACCGTTTTCTTCTAAGAAGTTGATGGCGGTGATAATACCACGACCGGCGCAACCTACACCTGGTTCTGGACCACCAGATTCTACGCAACGAACGTCACGGAAACCGGTTAGCATTACTTCTTCGAGTTCAATATCTTCTACTGCACCACGTTCTGCGGCGAGGTGAAGAACGGTTGTTTGAGCTTTGCTGTGCAGCATCAAACGGGTGGAGTCAGCTTTGGGGTCGCAACCAACGATGAGGATGCGTTGACCCATTTCTGCCATAGCTGCTAAGGTGTTTTGGGAGGTGGTAGATTTACCGATACCGCCCTTACCGTAGAAAGCTATCTGTCTAATCTTTTCTTCAGTCATGATCCGTGTTTCCCTGCAATTGGTTGGTTGGTGGGTATGCGCGTTTGTCAGTTGCGTTCACGCCAGTTGAGCGACAGTAGTGAGCGCGTGTAGAGCATCGTTGGTAGCGTTGGCATAAATGCCTGCTGGGGGCGATCGCTCCACAGCTAAAATGATCGAAAGTAAGTACATATATTTCCTGGCTAAATTTTTTTTCTTTTGTCCCTAGTCATTAATCATTTATCCTGACTAATGACTAGGAGATTACGCAATTTACAAATACGCCATAATGTGTTTCAGGTTGCAAGACTTAATAGGACTTGATGTTGTTATTTGTCAACAATCAATGCGTAAGTCCTATTACTTGTTCAAAATAGCGCCCTTCATGTTTGTGACACGCTCTAGTGCAGCTTTGGTGTCTTCTGCTGACTCTTCACGCACAGCCATTGCTTCACCGAGATGCTTGGCGATCGCATCGAAGTGTGGTTGCTGTAGATTCATTCCCGCGTGGGTTTTGTCCATTGGACGACCAGCGTATTGCTTTGGCCCCTCAAATATCTGAGATAAGAAAGCAACTAGATGATTACGTTGCTTGACCATATCTGTACCAGCAAAGATGGGATTGAGGAGGCTGTCTGTCGCAATGCGTTTGTGGAGTTCATCTACTATTTGTTCAATAGCTGGTTGTCCGCCAAGTTTGTCGTACAATGTACTCATATTCTGTTCCTTTGAAGCGAGTTAGATGATGAAATTCGCAAGTAGGCGCTTAATCTATGAAGCCTATATGCTGTTAGCCGTAATAGTGGTAGGACTGATACCAATTCGGAATTCGTAATACCATCGGGGGAGCAATCCTTCGGGTGTCTACGTAATTCGTAATTAAGAAAGTTAGATTTGAATCTGTTGCTTTCTTTTGGCGAATTGGTATGAAGCATTGAGTGGAGACAATGATTCGGTTCAAATCCTACTTTCTGTTCCTGGCTGAATGCATATTAGGGCGTATTTGTAGAATACGTTAAGTCCTACAGCAATTCCTAAACTGCTTCGACTACAAGGCTCTTGCTGACACGATCTTGTAATCTGGCTTCGATCGCAATTTTTAGAGTTGCTGTACTACTAGAACAGGAACCGCAAGCACCTTGCAGTACAACTTTAACGCGATCGCCTTCGACATCATAGAGTTCTACATCTCCCCCGTCAGCAATGAGTACGGGTCTGACTTCTTCATCGAGAACCTTTTGAATTAGAGCAATCTTTTGGACGTTGGTTAGCGATCGCTGCTTGGACGTAACAATTTCTGTGGCAACTTGTACGCCGTAATCGTTGAGAGCAGGTGAGGCGTATTCCTGTTGAACTGATTTAATTATATCATCAATGTTCGCCAAACAGGAACCGCATCCGCCACCAGCTTTCACATAATTTGTTACTTGTTCAGCACCAGTGAGATGATTTTCTAGAACCACGCGACGAATTTTAGACTCGCTGATCCCAAAGCAACTGCAAACTAACGCGCCTTCATCATCGTCATCATGGGTAGCTAGAGGTATGCCACGATAATTATAGATAGCGGCTTCTAGCGCTTCTTGTCCCATGACAGAGCAGTGCATCTTTGCTTCTGGCAAACCACCAAGGTAATCTGCAATGTCTTTATTGGACACTTTTAAAGCTTCATCTAAGGTTAAACCTTTGATCATTTCGGTTAATGCACTAGAAGATGCGATCGCACTAGTACAGCCAAAGGTTTGAAAACGAGCATCTAGAATCTTATCAGATTCTACCTCAACTTTCAGGTGCAATCTCAGAGCATCGCCGCAAGCAATGCTACCGATTTCTCCCGTTGCAACCTTAACCCCAGGTTCGCTCGTTTCTTCAATTGCTCCCTGATTTTTGGGATCGTAAAACAGTTCTAATACTTTATCAGTGTAGTCCCACATAATGAATTTTAGATTTTAGATTTTGGATTTTAGATTGGGGGAGTGGGGAGTAGTAAATTCTTTATTCCCTATTCCCTACTCCCTAATTAGCGATGCGCCAGTGCTTGCTCTTGTTCTTGCAGCCAGCCTGCATCATCATTTTTGAAGGGTGAGAGGGCGCGTAAACGTTCTACAATACTGGGCATTACCTCTATCACTTGATCGATTTCGGCTTCTGTGGTGTAGCGACAAAGGCTGAAGCGGATGGAACCATGCAAAGTTGTGTAGGGTAAGCCCATAGCCCGAAGGACGTGGGAAGGTTCCAGTGAGCCGGAGGTGCAAGCAGAACCGGATGAGGCGCAGATACCGTATTTATTCAAGGATAGTAAGATTGCTTCACCTTCAATATACTTGAAGCCGATATTGGTGGTGTTGGGCAATCTCTGCGTAACGTCACCGTTAACGACACAATCGGGAATTTTAGCGAGTAAAGTTTGTTCGAGGCGATCGCGCAGCCTGATTTCTCTTTTGGTCGCTTCTTCTAAGTGTAACAGTTCCAGTTGGGCAGCTTTGCCCAAGGCAATAATTGCTGGAACATTCTCTGTTCCCGCCCGACGTCCGCGTTCTTGGTGTCCCCCAATAATGAAGGGACGGAACCGAACGCCGCGCCGGATATATAAAGCACCAATTCCTTTCGGCCCGTGCAGCTTGTGACCAGACAGGGTTAACATATCCACAGTGCTAGTCTTCATATTCAAGGGGATTTTTCCCACTACTTGCACCGCATCTACATGGAAGATAGCGCCATATTCTTTCACCCGTAACCCAATCTGTTCAATCGGGAAAACTGTCCCTGTTTCGTTATTAGCATACATAATTGTCACCAGGGCGGTGTTACCCGTTAAGGAAGCTTCTAGTTCATCTAGATCCAACTGCCCTTGATGATTTACTGATAGATAGGTAACAGTGTAACCTTGGGTTTCTAATTGTTTGCAGACATTGAGTACTGCTGGGTGTTCAACTTGGGTGGTTATGATGTGTCGCTTTTCTGGTTGCGCCAAAAGTGCGGCTCGAATCGCGGCGTTATCTCCCTCAGTACCGCAACTTGTATAGACAATTTCTGACTCATCGGCTCCCAAGATAGCTGCAAGTTGTTCTCTTGCTGTTCTCATTGCTTTACCGACTTGCCCACCAAAGGTATGCATACTGGAGGGATTGCCGTAATAGTCCGTCAGGTAAGGTAGCATTACCTCTATAACTTCTGAGTCTACCTTGGTGGTGGCATTATTATCGAGATAGATGCAGTTGTTTTGCATTGTTGTCTTCAATTAAGAATTACGAATTATTTAACGTAAGCTTCAGACCCTACCGATTGGGGTTGACGCTTTTGCAACTGTTCGGAGTATTTCTGGGAATAGCAGTTAAACCAACGCTCCCAGTAATCTTGTTTATGAGTTAATTTAGCAACTACGTGGTTGTAATTGGTAAACCAGCCTTCCCAGTAATTGCTAGGCTGCTTAACGCAACCGTCGCAGGTGGGACAACCAGCTTTACACTGAGGCATGGTATGAATGCTACCAACGCAGTTTGTACAAAGTTCAGAGTCAATCCAGTGTTGTCCTTCAACTATCTTAATTGCACCAGTGGGACATACAGATAGACAGAGATTGCAGGAAATACACTGGCTAGTAATTTTGTAAGCCATGATTATTGTCCTTTTTGGGCAAGGGGCAAGGGGCAAGGGGCAAGGGGCATTGAGAATTGGGTGTAGGGCAGGGCATTGAGGATAATTCTTGTCCCATGCCCCCAGTCGCCTCAAGTCGGCAGAGCCGCCCACGGCGCAGGCTCCCCCATGCCCTATTCCCTAATTTCTAATTCCTGAAGGTATTGCTCGTAAAACTCCAAAGCAACCTTCTCAATCACGTCGTAAGCTTCAATAGTCTGTATTCCAGCTTTTTGCAATTTTTCTTGAGGACTGTTACCAATCTTGGAGACTAAAACTGCTTTGCAATCTGCGATCGCTTTCATAATATGCTCAAAGGAAGCTTCTTCGCTGTATCCACCTTGGCAGTATTGGTCAATTTTGCGATGACCGACAAAGCGAGCATCCTTTCCATCCACTTCGTAAATTTGGAATTCTTTGGCATGACCGAAGTGCTGGTTAACCAATCCGCCGCCTTTGGTTGCTACTGCAACTAGGATTTTAGGACTGTTGGCAAATTTCTTGCCCTGAAGCGCCTTGTCTTTGGCAACTTTAAGTTCTTCTTTAAACTTCTCAATACCTTGGTGAACTTCTTGACGTTTCTCCATGTCATAGTCTGGAGTCATTTCCAAGAATTTCTCTTTGGAAAATTCTTGGCTACGGTCTTCTCCCAACAATCCGACTGCATCGGCGCGACACTGGCGACAGTGACGCATCATTTTCATGTTACCAGAGCAGTTGTCTTGAACTTCTTTGAGTTCTTTAGGTGTGGGACCGCGTTGACCGATTAAACCGAAGTGTGTGCCATGTTCTGGTGCAGAAATCAATGGCATGATGTTGTGCAAGAATGCACCTTTCTCACGAATGACTCGATTCACTTCGACTAAGTGATGGTCATTAATTCCGGGAATCATCACGGAGTTAACTTTGCATAAGATGTCAGCATCTTTCAGGGCTTGCAATCCTTCCATCTGTCTTTCGTGGAGAATTCTTGCGCCTTCAATGCCTCTGTAACGCTTGCGGTTGTAGTGAACCCAAGGATAAATCTTAGCACCAATCTCAGGATCTACCATGTTAATGGTGATCGTAACGTGATCTATATTTAATTGTTTAATGCGATCAATGTAGTCGGGCAGCATTAAACCATTGGTTGATAAACACAGCTTGATATCTGGTGCTTGGGCTGCAATCAACTCAAATGTGCGGAAGGTCTTTTCTGGGTTTGCCAATGGGTCGCCAGGACCGGCAATTCCCACAACTGTCATTTGAGGAATCTTACCGCCAATGACCAAAGCTTTGTGTGCAGCTTCTTCTGGTGTTAGCAACTCGCTAACTACTCCAGGACGGCTTTCGTTAGCGCAGTCATATTTACGGTTGCAATAGTTGCATTGAATGTTGCAAGCTGGAGCAACTGCAACGTGCAATCGAGCATAGTGGTGATGGGCGTCTTCGCTGTAGCAGGGATGTTTAGCAATGCGTTCTTCGAGCTTTTGATCCCTTTCCACGGTGGCGCTGCTGGGGCTGTCGCAGCCGCAACCACCGGATTTTGCTTGGGTTGTTGTCGATTCCGTAGCAGGGGTGTTGAGGAGTCGTGTAGACGGTGATGTCATTGAGTTTCGCAAAAGGTCGGTGGACTTGGCTGCCACTGTGGGAGATGGTGTTGCTACTCTTATATGCCGAGGAATTGAAGTCGCGTCTTCCACACTGCCTGCAAACTCTTGGGTTTGGGTGACTTGTTCTCAAGTAAGGCAGGCAATATATATTTGATGTTCGGCTGGTGTGTGTCAAGGTTCGATTCTTGGGTAGAATTTGTGCTTACAGCCGCGACTTCTATTCACTTTAGGCATGGTGCTATGTCATCCCTCCACTCACTTTCCGCTTTGTTTTGTGTCAGAGCGTTAAGTGATTGGCGATATAAGATTTATAGCAGCCTTCTCCCAGCTAGATGCTGCGTCTATCTAGCATAGAATTTATTGGATTTATTACATTTGTACTCAAGTAATAAAAACCCTAATTCTGCAAGCATTACAAGAATTAAAAATTTATTTTTCGGGTAGGGGTTCTAGTATTTTTTGGTTAGGGTTCTAGTCTTTATAGATGGGGGTTCAGGATTTATTTGTACTCAGTCATAACCCAACTCCAGTAAGGACTTTAACTAACTTAAAACTGGGTTTGGGTTATTTAAATGTGTACTCAGATTACCCTCAATTTCCGCCAAAAGCAATAAATGCCAAGGGTTTGAGGGTGAAAAACTGGAGTAATCTATATCGTTCTACTCCAGAAAAAAAGCGGAATTCAATTCTGTATCTAACATATCATTTTTTTGAGGGTAAAAATGCAATTTATATTTTTTTAATTTTTGCTTTGGGAATTATATTCAATTTTGGTTCTAAGTCTTATCTGGCAACCTATACAGGCTTATAAAAATAGATATCTTGCTGGACATATTTTTCAAAAAGTTTAACTTTTCAGTTCTTGTTTTTCATTTCCACAATCAGGAGATGGGTAGGAAACTCTGGGATTTTGTGTTTGAGAGAAACAACAAACTATAATCTAGCATGATTGTGCGATCGCAATGAATTTTCTTAATTGCTCGTTACGAACCTTAGCGATGCCTTCTCTACGAGACGCTACGCGAATGGCGGGCTATCGTCAACGCTCTTTGTTACTGATACCATTTAGCTACAATTAAACCAAGGTAAAAAAATCTTAGTTATGATAGCCATCCCCCAACAAATACCAAAAATGACCGTTGAGGAATATCTCGAATGGGAACCTCAGCAAGACGTTCGCTACGAATATGCCAATGGCGAAGTATTTGCCATGACAGGCGGTACAATTCCCCATAACGACATTGCACTAAATCTCTACAGAGCTTTGTATCCCAATTTGCATTCCAGGGGTTGTCGAGTTAATGTGTTAGACGTGAAAATGCAACTCACTCCCCAGAGCCGCTACTATTATCCTGATGTGATTGTCAGTTGCGACCCTCAAGACCTCAATGCCCGCAAATTTATTCAACATCCCAAGCTAATTGTCGAAGTTCTTTCCCCAGGTACAAGCGCTAAAGATCGGGGTGAAAAATTTACTTATTATCTGACAATTCCCAGTTTGCAGGAGTATATCTTGATTGACTCAGAAAAAATCTCCGTCGAGCGTTACTGTCGGGGTGAGGGTAGGATGTGGCTTTACTATCTCTACACGGCTGGAGATATCATCACTCTATCGAGCATTGAATTTGAATGTGCAATTGAACTACTGTATGAAGGTGTTGTATTTACGACAGAGGAATAAAGAGAATGTCTTTTCTCACAGAGCGTTGGCGATCGCCCCCCCTACCCTTCTCCTGTCGGAGACGCTACGCGAACGGAAAGCAAGCTACGCGTAGCGTCTGGTAGAGAAGGGATCGCTCTCAAGCAACTGCATAGCCAGTGTAGGGTCTTAACTCCGGTGGACGAAACCCAAGCACGATATGTTCTTTAGGAATTCCAGCTCGTTCTAAATCGGCGGCAATGCCTTCTTCAGTACCATCCCGTTGAATCCAGATTTTGCCATCAATCAGGTCAATATGAACCAGACAGCCATGAATGCGGCGATCGCCATCCCAAGCTATATCCATCCACAAATACCGAGTCTCTTTCAGAGAGGCTGCGCCAACGCGGTTTCGATCAAACACCACTTCCGATTGAATATTGGCATAGGAATAGGGTAATGAAGCATATTCACTGAGGATAGTTTCAATCACCTGGCGATAATGGTCTAATTGCGTGTAATCCATTGTTTGATAACCTCCTGTTTCGGATCAAAGGTAATCAGCTTTAAACGATGATTTCTCAGTAAAAGTTTGCCGATGGGTTCTTCAAACAAATCATCAAAAACTCTGCTAGGTACTGCAAGATATAACATTCGCTCTGGCTCCAACTCAATTAATATATCCTGATACCTCGTAGACATCGCGATCGCTACACTGTAGTCATAACGAAAAATAAGCTGTCTGAGTTCATTCAGCAAAACAAGGTAGCAGGAGGAATGCGATGAAAGCAGTGGTTATCCGTCGGTATGGCGCGGCTGAGGT
>NZ_JBTYKD010000387.1:0-3358 GCF_054880495.1 Nostoc sp. | reverse complement strand
GCGGCACAAACTCCTCAAGGATTTGATGTCAAGTTGTTGAAACAGTGCCATGCTGAAGGTGTCCGTCAAGGTTGGGAAGTAACTGACGATGCCGCCTTATTTGAAAGGTGTGGCTGGAAAGTGCAAATTCTTGAGGGAGAAGAGACAAATTTAAAAGTGACTACTCCACAAGATTTAGCGATCGCAGAATTTATTCTCAGAAGTAGAGGCTTTTGATACTCCCCACCGCATAGGCGGATGGGGATTCTTAAGAAATCCAGAAACGGATTCTTAAAGGCGCTATCAAGTCGCCGCTACTGATTCTACTCAGGTCTAGCCCAAGCTTCACCGCTACTTTTCTTAAAATATTCGCCGCACCATTGGCATCAGCATTTATTTTTGTACCATTTGCACAAGCGTACAGACCGCGTTTGACTCGCTTACCAGACTCTTGCCACCCTTCAGGTTTTTCGCCGAAGGTAGGTAGCAAATCAGAGTCTAAAAAACTCGCTTTACTGGTGTAACTTTCTTCAGTTTCCTCAAACTTTAGCCCGTACTGCTGGCATAGCTGATTAATTCTGTCTTTCAACCTAGCAGTAGGAATCTGAACAAACTTTTGATTAGTCTTGCTGCCAAGATTGATATTTTGGCGCTGACCTTCATTCCACCCAAAAACAATTGTCCCTATATTGTTATCGAGACAGTGATTCAATATCAGTCGGGCCGCTTTATTGACGGCATCCCTAACTTGTCTATTTCGTTTTTCGGTAATGAGAGCTAATTGTTTCGACCAAAAACCTTGTGGTTGATTCTCTTTAAGGACAGATACTCGTTTGTTGTACCACTGATTCAAGCTCTTGAGGTGCAGTCCATCGACAATCAAAGATGTGCCAATGTTACTAACACAAGTTAACCAATTATTAAGTCCCGGATCTATGCCAATGACTTTGCTAAAATCTACATCAGGTTGAATGGTTGAAAGTTTGTAAACAAGCTCCAAATAGAATTCACCATTTCTAGGCAGAATTCGATACTCTCTAATTTGCTTATGCTCAAGATTTGAAGGCATCGGTAAGTAAAATTCTGCTAGACCAAACCATGTCTTTACTTTGCTACCCAACGGGAAACGTAAGCCTTGTGGTTTAAGTTTTATGGCTTGTGCCGGATATGTGACCAAACTTAATCCGCCATCTCGATATCCTGGAAGCTTGGGTTTTTGCGTCACAGTACCATTTTTTATCCCTTTTAGCAGTCCCACAAATGATTTGAATGACTCTGCTACACTCATTAAACATTGTTGGGCTGCTTGGGAGTACATTGCTTCATTATGAATGTTGCCAGACAGTTCATTGTTTAAATCAAACAAGCTTGGGATTTTACCCGTTTTAAAGTAAAGCTGACGTGCATAGTAAGTCCCGCAATTAGAGAGTTTTGTTGCTTCACCACACAAAAACTCTAGGATTGCTTTTAGATCATTGTCAGGATTTAATAGTATTTTTTGACAGCCATACAGCATCAGTCGAATTGTCTAATTATGTTATTTTCAATACTATAACATAGATTCTAGAGTTGACTCGAAATGAGTAGAGATACTTTGAGGAAAGGAGCGCACGTAGTTTTTGATATTCATTTACACATGGTTTTTGTAACCAAGTTTCGTAGGTTGGTTTTTACAGAAGCGATGCTTGCAGATATGGAGCCTATTTTTGTCAGGGTATTAACCGCTAATTTGTGCATTCTTGAGGAGTTCAATGGAGAACCCGATCATGTTCATCTGCTTATCAACCTACACCCAGACAACAATATTTCTGATTTAATGGCTTCACTTAAGTCTGCTTCTAGCAGGATTTTGAGACAACAATACAAATCAGAAATAGGTAAGTTTTACTGGGATGAGAAAGTTAAACTATGGCATGATTCTAAATGCGTGGTTTCATCTGGTGGAGCGCCATTGGAAATAGTTAAAGCTTATATTAAAGGGCAGTCAGGCGGCAAGGAATGATTGTCTACTGCGCTCCGCTCCGCAGACCGTTATCCATCCCCACCGTATAGACGGATGGGGTTTTCCGCGAATTCTGATAAAATCTCAACACCTATTGATTATCAGGTGTCCATTATTCAGTTGCTAATGCCCAATACTTCTCTTCTTAGGCTACGCCAACGACTTCTCTACGAGACGCTACGCGAACGCTACTTCTCTACGAGAGGCTGCGCCAACGACGCCGCTCAGTACAAGTCAGTACAAGTGCCCAATACTTTGACTTCGCTCAGTACAAGTGCCCAATGAATAAATGATTACAGCCACAGCGACCAAGATAGAAGCGATTCTCTATTTAAAGGGTAAACCCTTGTCGCTCGGCGAAATTGCCGAGTATGCCGCGTGCGATCGCGCCACTGTCAAAGAAGGCATAATTCAACTAATGGACAACTATGCCCACCGAGATAGCGCCCTAGAGGTAATAGAAACCCCAGATGGTTACAGTTTGCAACTGCGCTCAGACTTTCATGATTTGGTGCAAACTATGATACCAGTAGAATTGGGTGTTGGTGCATTGCGGACTTTGGCAGCGATCGCCCTTAATAGTCCCATACTTCAGAGCGACTTGATTAACCTGCGCGGTTCAGGGGTATATCAGCACGTTCCTGAACTCGTAGAACTTGGTTTCATCCGAAAGCGCCGAGACAACGATTCTCGCTCCTATTCACTACAAGTAACCCCAAAATTTCATCAGTATTTTCAAATCGAACAACTCCCGCAAATACTTTCCAGCAGCCAAAAGGAAGAACAACTAGAACTAGAACTAGAACTAAAGGGAGTGGGGAGTGGGGAGTAGGGAGATGAGGGGGATAAGGGACTTCCAAGAAATAAATTACTACTACTTGAAATAGTTGGATGTTTTTTTATTTGGAAGTCCCTAAGTACACGTCACTGTAAAAGGGGTTCGGAAATATTGAGACTTGATGTTGGGTTCCACTTCGTTCTACCCAACCTACGAATGATTAAATTCCATACCCTTTTTGTGGTGTTCTGTACTCAGGAGAATAACCAATGCCCAATACTTCTCTTCTTAGGCTGCGCCAGCGACTTCTCTACGAGACGCTACGCGTAGCTTGCTTCCACGAAGTGGTACGACAGGCTCAGGGCAACGCGCCGCTCAGTACCCTTCTCTACGAGACGCTACGCGTAGCTTGCTTCCACGAAGTGGTACGGCAAGCTCAGGGCAGGCAAAGTCAGTACAAGTGCCCAATGCCCAATGCCCTATTAAAGGCTTAGACCTGTGGTAAATGCGCTACCCTTGTACTATGGTTTAGAGTAGAATTAGCAATTAAGCTAAATAAAACTGCCAATGGTGTTTAATCGTGACTTTTTGAATGACAA
>NZ_JBTYKD010000386.1:0-9986 GCF_054880495.1 Nostoc sp. | reverse complement strand
AAACGCCTGTGGAGAACTTGTAAGACCTGGAGTAATTCAGGCAGAGATCGTTGAAGCAGGAATCACGCGACTTTTAGTCGTGTGAGGTTCAAAACTCTCAACTCCGTAAAATTTCTGATTAATCCCCTGACTTTTCAGCTTATGTGGAAAAGCTAACGCCAAACCTAACCCTCCTTCTCTATTAGAGCTACAGTGTACACACAAGTTATCCAATTACCCAAAAATCCTCCAAGAGTCCTATCGGACATCCCTCTCCTTAATAAGGAGAGGGACAGGTTCTGCATAGCAGAACCAGGGTGAGGTTTCTTTGGGCTATTCGATAAACCGTAAATTGCATCAACAGAGATTTGTGTGTATACGGTAGCCTGATAAAATAGCAAATTTTGATTTTGATGCCATCTTCTATAATTAATAAAACCTGCACACCTAATTCTAGGCTTGAGACTGTGACCGAATCAGGAAGTTACAAAGATACTGTCAACCTACCCAAGACTAACTTTGAGATGCGGGCAAACGCCATCAAGCGGGAGCCGGAAATCCAAAAATTCTGGGAAGATAATAAAATTTACGATCGCCTCTCCGAAAATAACCCCGGTGAATTATTTATACTGCACGATGGGCCTCCCTACGCTAATGGCTCACTGCATATTGGTCATGCTTTAAATAAAATTCTCAAAGATATTATTAACCGCTACCAACTACTGCAAGGGCGTAAAGTTCGCTACGTTCCTGGTTGGGATTGTCACGGATTGCCAATTGAGTTAAAAGTTTTGCAGAACATGAAGTCAGCAGAACGGCAAAATTTAACGTCTTTACAATTGCGGCAGAAAGCGAAAGAATTTGCTTTAGCGGTGGTAGACGAGCAGCGTCAAAATTTTAAACGCTACGGTATTTGGGGGGATTGGGACAACCCTTATCTAACTCTGAAGCCAGAATATGAAGCAGCTCAAATTGGCGTGTTTGGTCAGATGTTCTTAAAAGGCTACATTTATCGCGGTTTGAAGCCGGTTCACTGGAGTCCGAGTTCTAAAACGGCTTTGGCGGAAGCTGAGTTGGAATATCCAGAAGGTCACGTTTCTCGCAGTATCTATGCAGCTTTTCCCATCACAGGTTTGCCGGAAGCTGTAAAACCACAGTTGGCAGAATATCAGTCAGATTTGGGTGTGGCTATCTGGACAACTACACCTTGGACAATTCCGGCGAATTTGGCTGTGGCGGTGAATGCAGATTTGAATTATGCAGTGGTGGAAGTGGAAGCCCACCCCCCAACCCCCTCCCCGCAAGCAGGGAGAGGGAGTGAGGAAGTTTCTTCTGATTCTCTGCAAGCAGGGAAGGGGACTGAGGAAGTAGCTTCTCCCTCTCCGTTAACGGAGAGGGGGACTGAGGGGGTGAAGTTCCGCTATCTTATCGTTGCGGCTGATTTGATAGAACCTTTATCTTCGACGTTGGGAGTTAAGTTAACTCTAAAAGCCACGTTTAAGGGGAATGATTTAGAACATATTACTTACCGTCATCCTCTATTTGACCGGGAAAGTCAGATAGTAGTCGGCGGTGATTACATTACTACTGAGTCGGGTACGGGGTTGGTACATACTGCACCCGGTCATGGTCAAGAAGATTACATTGTTGGTCTGCGTTATGGTTTGCCTATCCTTGCACCAGTGGATGACAATGGCAATTTTACCGAAGAAGCGGGAGAATTTGCGGGGTTAAATGTGCTGGGTGATGGGAATCAGGCGGTGATTGATGCCTTAAGGTTGGCTGGTTCTTTGTTGAAAGAAGAAGCATATCCTCATAAGTATCCCTATGATTGGCGGACGAAGAAGCCGACGATTTTCCGCGCTACTGAACAATGGTTTGCTTCGGTGGAAGGATTTAGAGAAGAAGCATTAAAGGCGATCGCCACGGTAAAATGGATTCCAGCCCAAGGTGAAAATCGCATTACGCCAATGGTGGCGGAACGTTCTGATTGGTGTATCTCCCGTCAGCGGAGTTGGGGTGTACCTATTCCCGTTTTCTACGATGAAGCCACGGGAGAACCACTGCTGAATGAGGAAATTATCAACCACGTCCAAGGAATTATCGCCGAAAAAGGTTCTGATGCTTGGTGGGAACTCTCGGTAGCTGAGTTATTACCGGAATCCTATCGCCAAAATGGTAAGTCTTACCGCAAAGGTACAGACACAATGGATGTATGGTTTGATTCTGGCTCATCTTGGGCAGCTGTCCTCCAACAGCGTCCAGAGTTACGCTATCCTGCTGATATCTATTTGGAAGGTTCCGACCAGCATCGCGGTTGGTTCCAATCAAGTTTGCTTACCAGTATAGCGGTAAATGACATTCCGCCTTACAAAACTGTGCTAACTCATGGCTTCGCTTTGGACGAACAAGGGCGGAAGATGAGTAAGTCAGAAGGAAATGTGGTTGACCCAAATACAATCATTCAAGGCGGGAAAAATCAAAAAGTAGAACCGGCTTATGGTGTAGATGTATTGCGGCTGTGGGTATCCTCGGTAGACTACTCTGGCGATGTCCGCATTGGTAAAAATATCATCAAGCAGCTGAACGATGTTAGAGGCAAAATTCGCAATACGGCGCGGTTTTTATTGGGTAGCTTGGATGATTTTGACCCAGAAAAAGATGCAGTACCTTTCGAGGAATTGCCAGAACTTGACCGTTATATGCTGCACCGGATTACCGAGGTGTTTGAAGAAGTGACGGAAGCCTTTGAGAGTTTCCAATTCTTCCGCTTTTTCCAAACAGTGCAGAATTTCTGCGTCGTGGATTTATCCAACTTTTATTTAGATGTTGCCAAAGATAGGCTCTACATCAGTGCAACCGATGCTTTCCGCCGTCGCAGTTGTCAAACGGTGCTGAAAATAGCTTTAGAAAATTTAGCACGAGCGATCGCACCAGTATTATGCCACACCGCCGAAGATATTTGGCAATATTTCCCTTACAAAACACCTTACAAATCGGTGTTTGAAGCCGGTTGGGTGCAAGTAGAGGAAAAATGGCGTAATCCAGAATTAGCAGAATTTTGGTCAGCGCTGCGACAACTCCGCACCGATGTTAATAAGGTGTTAGAACAAGCCAGGATAGAAAAACTAATTGGTTCTTCCCTGGAAGCGAAAGCTTTGATTTATGTACCTCACAAACAGTTAGGCGATACTATCAAAGCCTTCAATCCTGTTAAGGGTAACGGTATTGACGAACTGCGGTATTTATTGCTGACTTCCCAGGTGGAATTATTAGATTCTGCTGAGGGATTGCAAGGATTAGAATATACGACGCAGACTGAAGACTGGGAAATTGGGGTAGTGAAAGCAGACGGGGTAAAATGCGATCGCTGTTGGAACTACTCCATTCATGTGGGAGAATCAGCAGAACATCCGCTAATTTGCGATCGATGTGTTGCAGCCTTAGCCGGGGAGAGACGCGATTAATCGCGTCTGTACAGGAGGAGAGACGCGATTAATCGCGTCTGTACAGGAGTTATTCATGTCCGCTTGATTACTTATTAAACCCGAAGAACCCCACCTCGCCTAAAGCTGCGTTTTGTCTCTCCTCCACGCCGATGGCTATGCATTAGACATCTCCAGAAATTAAATATGCGTTACCCAGAACCCTTGTAGAGACGTAGCAGTGCTACGTCTCTACATTCCTTTTAACTCCTATGTCTAATGGTTTTGACACCAGGCTCGCCCTTTGGACTCAAAAAGCCACCAAGAGTTGCAATCATTCCCACGGCTGACTTCAAAGAGTATAAATCTTAAGAAAGATGTGACTAATGGATAGCTTTGTAGGAGAGAGGTCAAAACTGTATTGCAGCCAAGCTTGTAGGTTGGGTGGAGGCTTTGCGTAACCCAACATTCTGATAATCAGTTGGGTTGCGCTCCGCTCCACCCAACCTACATTTAATGCTGAGAAGTCAAGTTACAGCTATTTTCAGCTAAATAGACCACGCGGTAGGGGCACAGAAAAAGCTCATTGGTGTCAACTTAACCTAGAAGTTAGGCAAGCCATGCTTTCGAGGTTTGACCCTCACAAGAACAGCCCCTCTCCCAATTTTGGGAGAGGGGAGCAAATTCTCTAGTTCCCCGAATCCCAACTTGGGATTCGGGGTTAGGGGATGAGGGCAAAACGTCTTCTCAAAGCAGATTTTTTCTGAAGTTGACACCAATGGCTTTCCGGCCCACCCCACAAGAAAACTTGGGATGTTTTTTATTTGTCAGTCCCTCAAGGGGTTAAAAAGTCTAAATGGTTTCCTGGTTGGGCACGCAAATCTTCCACAGTCCCCTGAATTTGTAACTTACCTTGATTAAGCAAGACAATCCAATCAGCACGGCTAATTACTCTAGGACGGTGGCTAATCAGAATCGTAGTTTTGTCTTTGCGGTGGAACAACAGTTGATCTAAAACTTGAGCTTCACTAACTGGATCGAGTCCAGCAGTTGATTCATCTAAAATCAGCACAGGTGGATCGTTAACGATCGCTCTTGCTATAGCCAGTCTTTGGCGTTGTCCACCAGAAATATTTGACCCAAATTCACCTAATACAGTTTGATATTTTTCAGGTAGTTTACTAATAAAATCGTCTGCCTCAGCAATTTGGCAAGCGGTGACAATTTGCTCAAAAGTGACGTGAGGAGAACCTAACCGGAAGTTTTCAACAATTGAGCGACTCCAAAAATGGGCATCTTGAGGAACGAGAGCAACTTGTTGCCGCAAACAATCAAGGGCTAAATCTTGCAGATTATAAATACCAATGCGAATGTTGCCAGAAATAGGTGTATATAAGCCGGCGAGCAGTTTAGCAAAAGAACTCTTCCCACAGCCAGATGTACCAATTATGGCAATAACTTTACCGCCAGGAATAGTTAGGGAGAAATCTTCCAATAACTCTAACCTTCCGGGGTAGTGAAAGTTTAGATTTGTGCAAATAATATTAGCATTGCTAGGAATTTTAACAAAGGGTTTGTTAGTATCGCCTTGAGTTTCAGGTGTGGCATCGATAACTTCTGTTAAGCGTTCGATGGAAGTTTTGGCACGCGTTAATTCATCTATAAATCCGATCACAACACCAATGAATGCCAAAAAATTACCATTCATTGCGTTAAATGCCAGCAGTTGACCGATGCTGAGTTCTTTACTAATAACTAAGGTGCTGCCGAAACCAATCAAACTAACGCTGCCGATAGCATAAACTAACCCAGAGAAGATATTGTTAATAATTCCAATCTGAATTGTGCGGAATGTTTGATTTGCTAACCGACCAAATCGATTCTGGAATTCTTCCCAAAATTGCGGGCCAGCAGTAGTGGTTTTGAGTGTCAGTGCGCCTTTAAAGCTTTCAACCAGAACACCTTGGTTTTCCGCGTCTAAGACTAATATACCTCTGACTTTCTGTTGAAGTGTAGGCAGGAAAACAACCGTAGATGAACTCATCACAATAGCAATAATGAAGGCCGCCAAGGTGAGTTTCCAGCTATAGAACACCATCAAACTTAAAGAAACCACTGCAATAAAAAATTGGCTAGGCAGACTGATAACAATTTGGCTAACTAGCTGATTAATTTGTTGAATATCTTGCAATCTACTAACAATCTCGCCACTTCGACGTGATTCATAGTAAGTCAGAGGCAACCGCAGGATTGTTCTGGCAAATTCCAGAACTAGCCCTAACTCAAGCCGCTGGGCAAAATGAGCAATCAGATTAGATTGAAATAGTTGCAGACTACTTGACACAAGATTCATTCCCACAACGGCAATAATCACAGCGCCAAGCAGCTTGGTATCACCCCGAACTAGTACATCATCTGTCAGAATTTGAAGCAGGATTGGAGAAGTTAACGAAAACAGACCGATAATAATGGCGCACAGAAAAGCCTCGAATAGTATGCCTCGGTAAGGCGATACACGCCGCAGAAAGCGCCCAAAACCCTCTACTTTATCATCCGGTTGAGCATAAAAACGAACCGAATCTGGCTCTAGCAAAAGCATCACCATATCCGGCCAAGCATCTATTAATTCTTTTTTAGAGAGATAACGGATGTTAGCTGCTGGGTCGGCAACTATATATTTCTTGCCTTTCTGACCATACAAAACAACCCAGTGGTATCCTTTCCAGTGAATGATTGCTGGTAGTGGTGCTTGGTCAATTCGGTCTAATATTTCTTTTGATGCCCTGACCGAACGCGCATTAAAACCAAGTGACTCGGCTCCCCGCCTCAATCCCAACAATGTTGTTCCTAATTGCCCAGTGCCTACCGCTTCCCGGATGCGATTTAGTGTAAAATTACGCCGATAATGTTTGGCAATGGAAGCAAGACAAGCAGCTCCACAATCTTCTTCACTATGTTGTGTAACAACTTGGTATTTCATTTCAGACTCTAATACCCAATAACAACTCTAATAGTTCCAAATCACCTTGGACTATATCTGACTACACTAGCTAGACTATGTTTTGTATGAAGTTTTATAATACCCAATAACATCGTCACAAAACCTAAAAAAATAGCAGGGTTTTGTCCCTGCGTGGTTAGAAATTTTACCAACAGTTTAGTTTTACTATCATATATATTTTCTATTGACACTCTCAGGTTTAACAAATAAATACAGTGAGATTCTAGCTCTAAGTTGCTAGTTTTGAACTTTTTACAAAGCTGCTTTCAGTTAAGATAAAGATATGCCAACAGAGAAAACACCGGGACTCCAAAGGAATAGACATACTTGCTTATTCGTTTGGAATAAGTGAGGTAAAAAGAGTTTTGTTATTCTTTACAAATTACTAGGTTGTGATGAATCTGGTTCATTTCTCAAATAGCAGCGCTTACTGCCTTATTTAACTACTCAAGGTGAGGAGTAAAGTAGGAAAAGCACTACTTAAATTTATCAACAGTTGCGTAATGGCAACTGTTGATAGCCTTTGTTAACTTTGTTGAAGAAAAACAGATGGTAATAATAAACGTATGCTAGGATAACTGCGATAACCGACAAAGTTAATCGCTTGCCAAAAAACAACTTGACCCGCTCCAACAGGGTAGTATTTTAAGACGCTTTATCCCAGTAAAGACGCGGTTAATCGTGTCTTTACGTTTATTCTTTCCCTTCTACTAAACCTCACTATTTACTAGCTACCTATGACGTTGAGAGCGGTTTGGGTGACACTAGAGCCGCTAGCAATAGCAGTAGCATCGTTTACAGCGGTTTGGCTGAAAGTACCACTAAGAATACCAGCAACAACGTTAACCGCTACTTGTGTGATAACGGTGGGCTTGACAACAGGGGCGGGGGTGGTGGGTTTAGGAGGAGTCTTTACTGGTGTCTTGGTCTTCCAACCACCAGAGAAAATAGCTTCTTCGCTGGCGGTTAATGTGGTGAATAATGTGCTTTCCATAGTCTTAGTTCTCGCTGTGATGATTGTTGGGTTTAAACGTCACTTCAAAGTAATAGATATACATGAAAAAAGTATATTTAGTAACTTTTTCTGTGCCGATAGAAGTATTATACGACTCTTGCTCAAAAGGTCAAGCAAGTAATTCTTTAAGAAATATGTATTACACCCCTTTAAAAAAGATACTACATAGGTAGTATTTATACAAATTTAATTAAAAATAAGTTTTTATTTATCAAGTATTAATATAAATATGACGCTCTAAAAGCGGAATTTTGCCAAAGAATATATAAGTTAAGCTTATCGCGTATTAATACTGATAATTCAACAGAAATGCCGATTTTTAAAGATATAGTAAAGTAAATTGCAACATTTTTATACTAACTATGCTTAAAAAAATCTAGAGAACTCAAAGCTGGGATTCTGCCTTGTTGAATAAATATTTGTACGTAAAAATACTTTTTTGCAACTATTTTATACAAATTTATTTTGAATTGATATAATTTCTTTTAATATAAAAGGCTTAAGTTTGCTTAATTATTGATTAATTATAAAAAAGCTTCATTCAGTATACAAAAATTTTGTACATAAATAAAGAAAGGATAAACTTTTAGATAAATATCATGAAGATTTGGTGATCGTAATAAAATCAGCTAATTATTATTTAAACTTAGCTGTATACAAACCTTGTATTTACATACTAACTACATACAGGCAAGGCAGTTATCAGTAATAGAAAAAAAGCCGCAGCTTTCGCCCTGGAGGGCGAAAACGCCAAAATGATGGGATTTTTGCCAAAAATATCATTGAAACGCAAGAGAGCTTTTATTTTTTCGATATCCCTAAATTTAGGTCGTGATGCTAACGCTAGGTAGATTTTTTTTGCTAGATTATTTACACAACCAAAATGTTTTTTAGCATCCATGCTTATTGACCCCCAACCAGAGTTTCTCCGCCTAGTCCAAAACGACGAATATCTTCCACCAATCAGCACCTGGACAAGATTGGGAGGGATATTTTTAATTGGAAGTGTTGGCGCTATTTTCGGACTTACTAGTATCATCCAATACAATGTAATCGTGAAGGCTGATGCTACCGTCCGCCCAACCGGAGAAATACGGTTAGTGCAAGCAGCAGCCGAGGGAACAATCATAAGTATCAAGGTGAAAGAAAATCAGGTTGTGAAAAAGGGAGATACGATCGCACTCATTGACAACTCTCAATTGCAAAGTAAAAAAAGCCAAATACTCGGCAATATCCAGCAGAATGAGTTACAACGAGCGCAAATCGATGCACAACTCAAAGCGCTAAAAGCCCAAATGACTGCTGAATCCAATGCAACGGGACAGGCGATCACATCCGCAAAAGCAGACTTTAGTCGCAACAAAAGAGACTATCAAGATAAGCAAATCACTACTCAGAAAGACGTACAAGAAATAGAAGCCTCTCTTGAATTAGCTAAAGAGGAACTGAATCGATATCAGCAGTTGGGAAATACAGGGGCGATCGCCACTCTCGAAATTAAAGAAAAAGAAGAAGCTTTTAAAGCTGCTACTGCTAGACTCGAACGCGCTAAAGCTGGACTGAATCCGAGTGATGCTAATGTGGCGATCGCCCAAGAACGCATTGCCCAAGAATCGACAAAGGGTGAGTCTACCCTCGCTCAATTGAACAAAGAAAAAGAGGAAATCATCAGACGTGAAGTTGAAATCCAAAACCAAATTAGCAGCGCTCAACAAGAACTCAGACAAGTCTTTACCGAACTGCAAAAAACTGTAATTCGGACCTCAGAGGCAGGTACTATCCTCAAACTAGAATTAAGAAATGCTGGGCAAGTTGTCCGTGCTGGGGATGCGATCGCTCAAATTGCTCCCAACAATGCCCCTTTAGTAATCAAAGGCCGTGTTGCCGCTTCTGATATTAGTAGAGTCAAGGTATGTAAAGTCGTACAAGTCACAAAATGTCCAGAGGGAGAAGTACAAATGCGGTTTTCTTCCTATCCATACCCAGATTATGGCACCCTCAAAGGTGCTGTCAGAAGTATTAGTGCCGATGCGATTACATCTCAAGGTAACAGCAACGTTGCAATTGCGCCTTACTATGAGGTGACAATTGAGGCAGAGAGACTTTATTTAGAAAAGAGGGGTAAATCCTATCCCCTTCAACCAGGGATGGAAGTTACAGCTGATATCATTTCCAAAAAAGAAACCTTACTAACATTTATTCTCAGAAAAGCAAGGCTGCTAACAGATTTGTAGGCTCCTTACTGTATTCCACACCATTGAGAACTACTATCACAATTCAAAATTTTTAATCTTGGAAAGTTCTGATCGGACTTGGCGTTGGCGCAGCCAGACCCTTCTCTACCAGACGCTGCGCGTAGCTTGCAACTCCTGCGGAGTACGGCAAGCTCAGGGCATCGCGCTGCGCGTAGGTTGCTTCCACGAAGTGGTACGGCAAGCTCAGGGCAATGCGCTGGGCGTTGCTTGGGAGGGGTACGCCTACGCGCATTTAGGGACTTCCACGAAATAAATTACTACTACTTGTGGGGTGGGCGACACGAGAGCCCAGTAACCAAAGGCTCTCGTGT
>NZ_JBTYKD010000385.1:0-9510 GCF_054880495.1 Nostoc sp. | reverse complement strand
CAGTCCTTCAACAAAACCGTCCTCTAAGAATGAGTATATCCGTGGATAATCCCTCATTCTTAAAGGTCAAACTTAATCAAGAAATTAAAAAAGGGGATGTAATATCTGATAATTCCACAGAACGCGATCGCTTAGATAAGCAGAAAAAATCTGTCAAGTTACAAATTGATAATCTTAAAAGTAAGGTCATTCCCGAACCTTTTAAACCTACTCAAGCATTGGGGCTAAAACCATTACCTCCGGCTATTTTCTCAGAGGAAAGTGCAGCGATCGCACAATCTAAAATGAAGTTATCCCAGGCGCAAGGATTATTAGAAGCACGTACACAACTGCTACAAACCGATAACCCAGAACGTAGGGCTGAATCTGAAAATGCTGAAGCGGGATTTCAGATTGCATCTCAAAAGGTGGCAGAACAAGAGCAGATGATTCAGTCGATGCGAGATATGAAACTGTCAACTGAGATTTTGCAACATGAGGAGGCTAAATTAAAGCAGTTGCGAAGTCAATTGGATCAGGCTAATTCTGCTCTTGACCAAAGTAAAGCCAAACTCAACGCTTCTGCAATTAACCAGCAACAGGAATTACAACAATTACAAATAAATGTGAGATTGGCACAATCTGATTTAGAGGTTGCCCAGTCGCGGCTGATTGCTGCCCAAAACCGCCGTCAGTTGACAGAGTATGATGCAAATCTCAATGAGGCGCGTAGACAGCAGCAGGAAAACCAGACTCAACAGGAATATTCGCGGCAACAGCAACAGTATGCCCAATCGGTAAGGGACAGAGATTATCAGTTGGCACAACTAAACATCTCACTTACCACAGTCGAGGATAAACTAGCACAAATCCCGATGTTGCGATCGCCCCGCAATGGCTACATTAGGCGAATTAAACCGTGGACTGGGGTAAATGGCAAGTACACCACAACTATTACTATTAGCGCTGCTCCTGCTGTTTCCTCTAAGAATGGGGAAAGCGATCGCTCTACCAACATCGTCCCCAGTCCCAATCAAAGTACCCACCGCTAATACTAAAACTCCGTCAACCCCGCCAACTCCGACAGCCCCGCCACAACCGACTACTGGGGATTCTGATACACCAGATGAGACAACCCCTGAAGTTCAACCAAAGGAGGAATTAACGCCAGATAGCGCTAGCGGTAGCGACGTTCGCGGAGCGTCTCCGTCAGGAGAAGGAGCGTCGGAGGCACAGCAGGCTGATCAGGAATCTGATTCTAAACTGCCTAAACCTGAACAGAATCCTTTTAACAAGCCCAGCATCGATGTGATTCTTGAGAGGGAAATGAATGATGATATGTGGCGGCTGCTGCGCGGCGGACTTCCTTGCTTAGAAACGTCGGCGGTTTGCTTACAACAACTTCAGGAGAAAGCGATCGCACAGTCCCCATTACTCAAAGAAATAGATACCCGTATTGCTGAGGCTAATTCTCGCATCGAGGAGGCGAAAGCGGGAAATAGGAAATCTATTCAGCTTGGAATCCTTACCCCAGCGCTGCAATACCTTTTAGGCCCCACACCCACAGCAGGCCAACCACAAGCAGCAGGGACGGGATTAATTGACAATCTTGCTGGGATATTTAGTGGCAAAACTAACTTAATTAATGGGTTGTTAAATGTGATTGGAATTCCTCTATTTCAGGGAAGCCAAGGGGGGAATGCTGACGCGCAGAGGAATGCGATCGCTATCAGTGACATCCAAGTAAAGGTGGCTGAACTTCAGCGCAGCCGCGCACAACTGGCGGATACAATTCGGGATAAAGTAGCCCAATCATTAATCGCTTTTGATGAGGCGCGAACCGATTTCCAAACTGCCCAGGTAGTAGCATCAAGAGCAGTTGATCAATTTAAAGTATTTGAGTTGCGTTATGTAAGAGGTAACAGCGATACCGAAACTTATTTAACCAGACAAAATACGTTAGATAATCAGAAAGCTGCAACCTATAGAGCATGGGCTAAGATGCGGCGATCGCTGTTTACAATTAAGTTGCTAGTGCTTAGTGTCAAAGATGCAGAGATTTAATTAGTTTTACATGGGGTAATTGAGGGGATGTAAACAAAATAAGCATCAACATTCTCCCAATCTCCATTATCTTTTTTGTACTGTATTCCAACGCTTGCTGGGTCGCCTTCATAAGTAGCATTAAAATTAAAATTATCAAATTGCGCCCATCCTCCAGAATCAGAAGTGGTAAATCTGTCGTTGTACGCACCACGCTCGGAAGCGTAGGCAACAAGATTTTTATTAGGTGGCAATCCAATAACTACAAGGGTTCCAGCATACTTACACATTTTGCCTGATACTGGCGTTGGTTTAGGTGCTTCGCAATTTGGCGGAGTGCCTGTAGTTCCTTCTGGGCAAGTTGGCGGAGGGGGTGGAGGAGGCGGCGGCGGCGATACACAATTAGGGGGAGTACCTGTAGTTCCTTCTGGGCAAGTTGGAGGTGGAGGAGTCACACAATTTGGCGGAGTACCTGTAGTTCCTGCCGGACAAGTTGGGGGCGGAGGAGTAACACAATTTGGCGGTGTGCCTGTAGTACCTGTAGGGCAAGTTGCACTACTTCCACCACCACCAGGATTTGGATTACTTGGCGGCGGACTCCAAGAAGTTCCGCCACCACCACTAATACTTGCTATTTGAGTAGTAGATGAAAACTGAATTGTATTTTGCGATCGCCACGTAATCGCGTTAACAGCACTTGCAAAAACTGGAGATGGATAAGCCACAAACAATTTCCCTTTCCTGCAAGCAATTCCCCCACCTGATTGCAATCCTGAAAGCACAAAAGCTTGATTCTCAATAATAATCGCACCAGGACGCGGTTCACCCAATTTAAAAGATAGAAAACCACAAATATTAGCTCTAATATTTCTCGTAGGCGCTGAGGTTAAAAGCCTGATAGTTTGAGCGCTAGATGGTGATAACCCAGAAATATAAGTAGTCCCCTTGTCATCTGCCCATATTTCGCGTTCAGCTTTAACCGTCCCATCGCACTTTGCAGTTTCCTTAATCGGAATATTTGTATTCGTAAAGCCATAAACTGACCCTGATTTCTCATCTTTGATTTCAATGTGATCGCTCTGTTTAATCGTCCCACTTGTCGCTATCCGCAATATCCCACAACTATTAGAAATCCCACTCCTAATTAAAGGCATTCCCCCCAAATCTACAGAATAATTTTTATTAGCTTCCAAACCTTGAATATGAAAGTATCCATCAGTACCAAGATAACCTTTCATTTCAGCTAGGGCGGCTGATGGAGTTAAGGCAATTAGAGTAAGAATAAATAATAGTTTTTTAAGCACTTTTCCTCTAAAAATATAAAAATCTAGTTGCAAGTTGGTGTAGTTGTAAGCTGCTGCAAGACATTCCAAACGATTGAAAATGTCAGCCCTTGGCGGGTTATTAAAAAAGTTGACGGGCTACCAATTTGGGTGCGATCGCTCCTTTCCTCTAAGAATGAAAGCGATCGCATAAATCATTACCATTACCAGGATGCAGGGACGTAACCATAAGGAGTGCCGTCAATCGTTCGGCAATATGGAGCAGTTGTAGCATTAGGCAGGGTTGCCACAGTGTAGCTAGTTGTGCCAACCATAAAAGTTGCAGGCAAAGCACTGGTGGAAGTACCTTTTAAAATTCCGAACCCGCAAGCATTAACAGTTACATTTCGAGTTGTTGGGGATGGCAAGGTAACTGCAACGGCTGCACCTGGAGTTTTACCAACAATAACGACTTGTCCAGTAGGGGTTTTAAAATTTGCAGTTCTAGCTTCACTAAAAGAACCGCTTACGCAAGATGGTAAGGTTTGAGTTGACAAAGTTGCAGCGTTAACAGCAGTTCCGTCTACCTTCAAACCTGTAAAATCGCCACTACTTGGAAGAGAAATTCTTACTTCACCGCAACTGCCAGCTAATCTTGCTGTTGATTTATCTTCGCTACCAAGGCTAACCGCAATGCGACTACCAGCTGTAGCTGAAAATACAACTACTGTACTTCCGCTATCCATCGCCTTGTATACATTTGCGCCATTATAAGGAATCGCCGCAGCAGGCCCCACTGAAGAAGCAGCTGCACCCACACCCACAAGCAAAGCCAAAATATTTTGACAAGTAAATTTCATAAGTTTGCCACACCATTGACAAATAATTGTGCTGCTCTCATCTTAGAGTGATAATTGTCACTTTGTTAAGTGTTGAATCTAAGTATGAAAAATCACAAACTTCATGTAGGAAAAGTTTATATTTCGGTTTTACTATGTGCGATCGCTATCAGTAGCTGTAGCAAATTGCACGGTACAATGCCTGGAATGGCGAACTCGCATTTTCCACCTATGCCAGATTCTGAAGAGTGGCAGGTAATCAGAGTTTCAGACGAGGACACGATCGTAGTTCGCCAAATGGACGGACAAGAGAAAAAGTTAAGGCTATGTGGGGTTGACAGTCCAGAAATTCGACACAATAAACAGCCAGGACAACCACTAGGCTTGGAATCAAAAGCGAATTTACAGCGATTAGTAGATGAAGTTGAGGGTAGGGTTTTGGTCACGCCAGTTGAGAGCGATCGCTATGGTCGAACTGTAGCCGAAGTCTTTTCCTCTAAGAATGGCGTTGAGAAGAACTTCAACTCTGAGCAGGTGTTAGTCGGACTAGCGGTCGTCTATCCTCAATATGTGAAAAAATGCCCTAATGGTGATGTTTTTTTGAGAGCAGAAGCGATCGCACAATCTGGACACTTGGGTGTATGGTCAGCTAACTTTGAGAAACCTTGGGATTATAGAAAAAGGCTTCGTAGTAATTAATATGAAAGATAAGGGATTTACAATAATTGAATTACTTGTAGTTATTTTGATGATTGGTGTGCTATCTGCGATCGCAGTTCCTAGTTGGTTGGGATTTGTGAATAATCAAAGATTAAGTAAGGCATCTGATAAGATTGTTCAAGATATCAAAACAGCCCAATCAGAGGCTAAAAGATTAAAGCTTTTACAAGAAATTCCTACTTATTCTGTGGATAATATTTCAATTGAATACCCATCCCGGAAATTACAATTTGATTATCGAGGCACTGTAAAAGGCGACACTCCTTATAGAATTAACTTAACTCTTGGCACAAAACAACATTGTGCTGTTGTTGTCACCAAACTTGGAGTAGTTATGATGGGAAAGGATAGCGAAAAGTGCGATCAATTATCAACATCACCATAAAAAAAGAATACGATCGCTATGGCAAAAGTGGAAGCAATCACTACACTGGAACGAAGAACGACCATCGCACAGTCGAAACATATCGTCAAAGTTAAAACCAATAGACCCGGTAGGCCTCGTAAACGAGTTAAAGTACTTGCGGCTGATAAAGGTTACGACTCCAAGGATAAACGTACAGCCTTGCGTAGGCGCGGTATCAGACCGCAATGGCCCAAGCGTCTTTGGAAGACCAAGAAAAATAGGGGTAGACCAATTAAAATTTCAGTTCCGCGTTTTCAACAAGAGCGCTGTTTTGCCTGGTTTCAACGAAAATACCGGAGACTCGTTGTTCGATGGGAACGAATTTCCGCCTGTTTCAATGCTTTCCTTTCCCTAGCGACAATTCACATCTGGATTAACAGAATTTTATTAGTGGGATAGATTCCACTACATTTTCCCAATTTGGGAAAATAAAAACCTAAAAACTTATATAAGTGCCATTGAATGTTATTATCAAATAGTTTTTCTCATGGAATCAACATGAATATAAGTACATATGTATATACCGACAACAGTTTATCAGCATTACTAAAAGATTTGTCATCACACGAAGAACATCAAATTTTAGGAGGTACAAAAATATCGCCTAAACTTGTATGCAAATCCAAAGTAATAACGATAGCAAACTGGCCAATCTCTCATGGGATAATCTCTCATAGTCATGGTTTTGCAGTTACCCCTCCCGTAGGAGATCAACAAACACAAACACAAATAATGGTCAAAGTAGTGACTTTACAGTAGGGCAATTCATGAATGGCGTCACCGTGCCAAACCGGGTAAATTTTACCCTAAGGCTGAAGCTAAAATGGAGTAAGCCTTTCAAGAAGTGCTTTTTGGTGAAAGAACTATGGTTATGCTGCTAGTTTTGATCAAGTTTGAACGAAAAATCGTCGTTTCAGGCACTTGAAATTTTCTTAGCGTACAAAAAACCTTTTTTGGCACGGTGATGCCTGAATTACCCATACACTGTGTAGTTTTGCGTAAATCCTATTTCCTTATAACGCCTTAGATTCCCTACAGCGATCGCAACCGTATTAGACGACGCACTGAGAACCGAGCTAAGAATCCTGTAGAAGGTAAAGAAAAACCAAGAAACATCTCATTATCTCACCCGTCCTTACCCACCTACCAGAAGCTACAGGAGACGCTAAAAGAGGCAGAATTGCCTGACGACTTCGATTAATGCCCCGTAGCACCTCACACAGGACGGGGTTTGCTTTGGTGGTTGAGTGCGATCGCAAAAAGAATATTGTTCCAGTCATTCCATTACGTTCCGGCACTGTCCGCTTTAAGTGGTCAAGTTTTCTCAATTCAGTGAAAGTCCCGGTCGCTCCCAGTACCTCCACTCCGTTTCATTCCTTCCACGTACTGCTCACTACGTTCGTTACTAATTAACTGCTCGCTAAAGCTCGCACGGCGAGTAGCTGTTGTTCGCTCCGCTCACTTTAAGAAATACCCCTCCGTGTCCGCTTCGCTCCCACCGAGGGAGTGCTACGCAAACACCGAAAAAGGCATTATATCATTTCCGCTTCGCTCCAATGATGTGCATTTTTCTTGGGGTGCTTGCTCCACAATGGTGCAGTGTTCCGTTTCATTCCACTTCATTCCGCTTCGCTCCATTCCGCTCCATTCCACTACACACAGCACAGGAGGAAAAAGAAGAAAAAAAAAGAAGTGGGTAAGGGTATCTCTGCAATCAAGAAAGATACTCAAAAAAAATAAGTTCTCGCATTCTTTCTTCTCTACGAGAGGCTTCGCCAACACTGCTCGCTGGCGCTCGCACCCGGAAAAACAAAAGTTATTATAGTTTGTATACATGCTATAATAAAGGAGATTAGAGTTTTAGCAAGGGAGATTTATAATGTTAAAGCGAATTGGTTTTGTTGATAAAGTTAAAGTTTGGGATTTTGTTAAAGCTCACGAATATTTATTAGAAGCTGAGAGATGGAATGGTAAGCAAAATTCTAGCAATAGAGAATGTTTATGGTTTGGTTTAGGAGTTGAGTTAGGTTTCAAGAGCTACGTTTTTGAGGGTATTAAAATTGATAGCGCTTTAAGAAAAAAATGCAATGATTTATGGTGTGGAAGTGATTGGAATAGCATTTTATTATATAAATATCAAGCAGGTTGTGAGCTTAAAAATCACGTAGATCGGGATATTTTTGATAGCAAAGTTGTTTTAGTTAATATCAGCAAGGATGATTTGTTAGGGGGAAATGTTGAGTTTTTTTATAATGGAAATATTGAAATTTTAAGCAACGGCGAAATTATAGAATTTAACAGCAAAATACCTCACGGGATAAAAAAGCTTAAATCTGAGCGCTGGAGTTTAAGCATCCGCAAGATCATTACTGCGTAATCTTCACTGCTCGTGGGTCTTACGCTACGCGCCGCGACCCACATCGCCCGATCGCTCCGCTCCCTGCGTTGCGTTCCGGCACGGGGAGCTTTGAGTGGCCAAGTTCTTGCATTTCGCTGAAAGTCCCGGTCGCTCCCCGCACCTCCACTTCACTCCGGTCACTCCGCGAAAATAAAAACACCCTACAGTTTTTAAAAACTATGCTTTCACATATCTTTACAAACTACACTTGCTTTGGTTTTTCTGGCTCCCGCAAGTGGGGTTTATCTCCCGCGCCGTTGTCTGCGGCGGCTGCGGCCGTCCCCCCTGGCTCCCGCGTGTTGGTCGGTTGCGCCGCCGGTGTCGATGCGTTTTTCCGATCAGCTTTCCCCGCAGCCGAGGTTTTCAGCGTTGCGTCAGGTCGTTGGGGGCGTGGTCGTGGGGCGTTTGCAGCTCGTTCCGTGGCCTGTGTTCGTGCCGTGGCCAGTGGCGGCGGGTTGTGGGTTTCTTTTCCTAGTTCAGCGTGTCCGGCTGGCCTCGTGCCGTCTAGTTCTCAGTCACAGTGTTTTTCTGGTTTCGGGTCTGGCTCTTGGGCTTCGTTGGCTTTTGCCCTTGGGTCTGGCCTGCCTTGCGCCGTGTTTTTGGGGTCGCATCCGGTTCCCCTGGCGTGGGGTTTGCTTCCTCTCCCTGGCCTTCCTGGTTGGTTTGGTTGTGCTGCGGTTGTTGGCCAGCCGTCACCAGTTCAGTTGTCTCTGTTTTAGTTGTTTGGGCGGCCAGTTCCCGCCCCAGCTTCTCCGCGATCGCCTCTCTCACAAAATCCAACCGGCGATCGCCCAAACTCCTAAGCGCCTCATCCATCGAGGGCGTAAGACGAACTTGTAAATGCCTTTCTAATGGCTCATCTCCAGCCGAATCACGCTTAATACTTTTGCCAAATTCTGGATTACCGCCGGGGCGGCCTCTCCCAATTCCCATATTTTTATTGCGAAATCTGCATTTAGATTCTAGCAAGTATACACGCTATCTTCTTGCAAAGTTCGACGGAACGGAAACCGACCCCGCCGACTTTGCGCTTCTTAAAGATTGCATAAAGTATCGATTACTATAGTATGTATACATGCTATAATATAGGTGTACCCGACCAAGGACACCTCATGATACCTGACAAAGATTTACCAGTTTCTATTTTTATCCCCGGCGTTAACGACTATGTAGAAGTTGTAGGCGCAAGATGTCAAATTATCGATGGTAAGCAGTTTTTAAGAATAGTTTGCAAGACTTCAATCGGCACAGAATTGCTGATTAATCCTTCAGACCTGCAAACTTACTTCAATCGTTACGCAGTTCCGTTTTAGTTAGTTATCTCTGCGATCGCTGTAGTTGCGATCGCACTCTCCCTTCTCTTCTCTACGAGAGGCTACGCCAACGAGACGCTACGCGAACAAACACTAAGAATTTATTGGTATCCGACCATGAAATTTAAAGCTGATTTAACTGACACAGAAGGCAAACTAAGAATCATTGAGATTGAAGTTTCAGGAAAAATAACTAATTGTGAACTTCGCCAGATTCTTGCTAAAGAATTACCAGGCTGGCGCTTACTTAGTACTTGGTGGTAGTTAATCAGGGCGATCGCACCCTAAGCGATCGCCTAATTCTTTCTATATTCCTTTGAGGCATCATGACTAAATTTATCGTAGGAAAAACCTATCAATGTCGTTCAGTTTGTGACCATGATTGCATATTTAGATACGAAGCAATCAGCAGAACAAAGACATTTATCACCATAAAAAGCCACAACCAAATCACAAAAAGAAAAATTTACATAGATGGAACAGAAGAATATTGTTATCCGCAAGGTCAATACTCAATGTGTCCGATCTTAAAAGCAAATTCTATTGCTGA
>NZ_JBTYKD010000384.1:0-4309 GCF_054880495.1 Nostoc sp. | reverse complement strand
AAAAGGATTTGCCCTCATCCCCCAACCCCTTCTCCCAAATCTGGGAGAAGGGGAGCCAGAATTTCAAAGTCCCTCTCCCATATCTGGGAGAGGGATTTAAGGTGAGGGCGAAAACTACGGTTCTCAGCTTAGATGAGGTTTACATAGGATGAGCAAGACTAATTTTCATGCAATGAGTCAGAAACAGTTACATGATTACGTTCTTGCTCATCGGGAAGATCAGGAAGCCTTCTACGCTTATGTGGATAAGCTGCATATCGAAGGTAATTGGATTGAAATGCCACCATTACAGTCAGAAGAGGATTTAAAAAATTATCCTAAGTTCATTGAGCGTATTCGCAGCAGTTCTGAGCCACGAGATGGAGCCGATTAACCCTGTATTGCAGTTACAATACTCTCTGGGCTATCCTCAGTTTGGCCGAGCGCGATCGCGGATTATTACTAATTTCCTCTTCTTGAGCAATAATCGGCTTTTTTGTCAACACCTTTAATAAAGGTGAATTTCTTAAACCATGCTTCACCGGGCGGTCTTCCAAACTGTGAAAACTGATAATCGCAATTCTGCCACCAGGGACTAGGGCATTTGGGGCTTTATCTAGAAAGGTTTCGAGGGATTTTAACTCATCGTTGACGACAATTCGCAGAGCTTGAAAAACACGGGTAGCGGGGTGAATTCTACCATAACGGTATTTCGGGGGAACTGAAGAAGCGATCGCTTCAGCCAACTCAACAGTCGTCTGTAATGGTCGCCGTTCAACAATACGTCTAGCAATGCGCCGCGATAATCTCTCCTCACCGTACTTAAAGAAAATATCTGCTAAATCTGCTTCATTCCAATTATTAATCACATCAGCAGCAGTTAGCGATCGCCCTCGATCCATTCGCATATCCAAATTTGCAGCTTGGCGAAAGCTAAAACCCCGTTCCGGCTCATCTAAATGGTAAGAACTGACCCCCAAATCGGCTAAAATACCGTCAAAAGTATTAGGGGTAAACTCGTGTTCAGAAAAATTGCTATGTATAAATTGTATGCGATCGCTATATTTAGCTAAATTTTTCTGCGCTGCTGCTAAAGCATCTTCATCTTGGTCAATAGCCGTTACCCGCACATCCGCCGCCGCTTGTAAGATTAGGCGACTGTGACCGCCACCACCTACCGTCACATCTAAATAATGCCCGCCCGGACGCACCGCCAAACCCTCAATTACTTCCCGACCCAAAACGGGAATATGGGAAAAATTCTGCGCTTCAAGTCCCTGATATCCAGCTTCCATATAATAATTGAAGAAGTGCAACAAAATGAAACATCAAATAAAGTCCCTCCTCTGTCACCCCCTCTCCAACATACCCCTGTATGGGCAATACATGTAGACGCTCTCAAGGCAGTTTTCCTCAAAATATTGCTCCTGCAAGCTTAATTTTGGCTTGGCAGACAAGATAAATTGGGTCTAGTTGGCATCTGCGCGGTAGAATTCAATATTTTCACGAACGGAGAACACGAAATCTATGACCAGACTAGAAACCCGCACTGAACCAATGCTGCTAAACATGGGGCCACAACACCCCTCAATGCACGGGGTTCTGCGGCTAATTGTCACCCTGGATGGCGAGGATGTGGTTGACTGTGAACCGGTTATCGGCTACCTGCACCGGGGAATGGAAAAAATTGCTGAGAACCGCACTAATGTAATGTACGTCCCCTACGTCAGTCGCTGGGACTACGCGGCGGGAATGTTCAATGAAGCCGTCACTGTTAACGCCCCAGAACAGCTTGCAGGTGTCGCTGTCCCCAAACGCGCTAGCTACATCCGCGTCATCATGCTGGAGTTGAACCGCATCGCTAACCATTTGCTGTGGTTTGGCCCCTTCCTCGCTGACGTGGGCGCTCAAACTCCCTTCTTCTACCAGTTCCGGGAACGGGAGATGATTTATGATTTGTGGGAAGCCGCTACAGGCTATCGGATGGTGAATCACAACTACTTCCGCGTTGGTGGGGTAGCAGTCGATTTGCCTTACGGTTGGGTAGATAAGTGTCTGGAATTCTGCGACCACTTAATACCAAAAGTTGATGAGTACGAACGCTTAGTAACCGATAACCCCATCTTCCGGCGACGTGTTGAGGGTATTGGTACTATCACCCGTGAAGAAGCAATTAACTGGGGACTTTCTGGGCCAATGTTACGCGCATCTGGCGTGCAATGGGATTTGCGGAAAGTTGACCATTACGAATGCTATGACGATTTCGACTGGGATGTGCAGTGGGAAACTGCCGGTGATTGCTTTGCCCGTTACGTAGTGCGGATGCGGGAAATGCGCGAATCTGTGAAGATTATTCGCCAAGCAATTAAAGGACTTCCTGGCGGCCCTTACGAAAATCTGGAAGCTAAACGTTTAGCCGCAGGGAAAAAATCAGAGTGGGACGCATTTGATTATCAATACATTGGCAAAAAAGTTTCCCCTACCTTCAAGATTCCCAAAGGTGAAATCTACTCTCGTGTAGAAAGTGGTAAAGGTGAATTGGGAATTTATTTGGTTGGCGATGATAATGTTTTCCCCTTACGCTGGAAGATTCGCGCCGCCGACTTCAATAACCTTCAAATTGTGCCACATTTACTGCGTGGAATGAAGGTTGCAGATATTGTGGTCATCCTCGGCAGTGTTGACATAATCATGGGGTCTGTGGATAGGTAGATAATATCTATCTAAGTACTTTTTAGAGCAGTTGTATGACAGTGCAACTGCTCTATTTTTTTTAGGATTGGGTAAATACTGGCGTCAAAACCTTACCCCCAACCCCTCTCCTTATTAAGGCTACCGTCTACACACAGGTCCCTCTTACACCATTTCAGACAAACCCTGATACATATAGATTTCTCGTAGGGGCACAGCAATGCTGTGCCCCTACCAAGGTATTTGTATCATTATTATTAAAGTGAAACGGTATTACACACGATTTACGGTTTATCGAATAGCCCCAAGAAACCTCACCCTGGTTCTGCTACACAAAACCTGTCCCTCTCCGCGAGTTCGGAGAGGGAAAGATTTACCCTTGGGTAAAGCGAGGGTGAGGTTTTCATTTGTGGGTTTTAGAGTGAGATGCTCCCAATAGATTCTAAGGGCGGTTAGTTAAGAATATTCGTAGGTTGGGTTGAGGAACACCTTTTATTTACGATTAAAAAATTGTGGCTGCACAAAGTAAGTCGGCGCTCAAATAAATCAATAACTTTCGGTAATATTGCTCAACCTTAATCAAAGATAAAGAATTTATAAAGGTATAAAAAGCATGGCTAAAAATTTAACTCGTATAAATAAATAGGGTTTCTTAAAGTCTGCGCTGGCGGATTTTATTTTTAGAGCGTCCCACATTTAACAAAAAGCGATCGCTACTTCAACGATATTGTACAACGCGCTGCCAAACTCATCTGCACGACACCAGAATTTGACGAACTCGCGCAAGAAATCGGTCTAGTTTCGCATTAATAAGGCGTTACCGATGATACAGAACGCGCTAAGTTACGCGCTGAACTCGATGGGATGGTCGCACACCTTTACGGGTTAACTGAAGATGAATTTAGTTACATCCTGACTACTTTTCCGATTGTGAATGCAACTGTTAAAGAACCAGCATTGTCAGCTTATCGTAACTTTGCGCCAATGTTTGGAGTCTCAGAAATATTAGCATCTGTCGAATAGCGGAAGAAACCTCACCCTGGTTATGCTATGCATAACCTGTCCCTCTCCTTAGTAAGGAGAGGGACGGGGAGGGGAGGGATGTTTTGTACGACAGGGTTAGGGTAAAATGAATTGTTGGTATAAATGGAAGAATGTATTTATATAAGGTCTGATAAATTAGTATATAAATTTAGCAGTATTTACTTAGTTATAATTTTAGAACTGTGCAAATTCATTCTCACTCAGATTTTAACCAGAGCCGCGGTCGCCACGAACAGGGTTTGCAACAATTGCTCGATCGCCTTGTCAGAACAATGCAACGCGATGAGTTAGTCCGGGAAACAACGAATCAACTCCGAGAATCGCTTCAGGTTAATCGGGTGGTGTTGTATTATTTTTATGGACGGTGGCAAGGACAGGTGACTTTTGAATCTTTGAGTTCTAAAGAATTCTCAATACTTGGTTCCACTGGGCCAGATGATTGTTTTAATAATCAGTATGCTGCTTTATACTTGGCAGGACGGGTAAGAGCGATCGCTGATATTCAATTAGAGCCAATCGAGTCTTGTCACCGAGATTTTCTCAGCAATATGCAAGTTCGCGCCAACTTAGTTGTACCAATTTTGATTCCTAGAGG
>NZ_JBTYKD010000383.1:0-3034 GCF_054880495.1 Nostoc sp. | reverse complement strand
GTGAGATTTAATTTCCTCAAAGCCTTATGTAGTTTGAGTTTTGGTGTATTTCATCCTGATTCAGGTTCGTCAATATTTAGATGCGTTTGCCCTGAGAGGGGTACGCCTATCCCGTTGCTCCAGCAAACAATGGGCCACGCCGATATTTCCACAACGGCTGGTTATATTCACATACGCCCCGGTGATAGTAGTGCTTTACATTTGCCACGGGTTTAAATACAGACGGGCAATGGCAACCACCTACATATTAGCGATCGCTTTCAATCATCACTTGCCATCGGTGTAATAAGAAGCAACACAAATTAAGAGCAAAAACTATTAACTAAACTCTATGGCATTGGTATTCCTAATAATCCCAAAGCTAATTTGAAAACCTCTTTTGTTGCTTCAGTTATAATGGCTTTGGCAGCAGCGTCACCTAAAGATTGTCTCCAGTTAAGCAGCTTGCTCTTAATCGTGGGATCACTTTGAGCCTTTTGAGCTAAGTCTTGAGCAGCTTGTTGTTGGGCTTCTTGTATGGTTAATCCTTGATTTTGTAATTGAGTCAAAAGTTGTTGAATCTCTGTTGCCGCTTCTACTAAATTTTGTTGAATAGCATAGTTGATTTGATTTTCTACCATATTACCGTAGTTATTTTCAGCAAACCCACCTGGAAAGTTAGAGCCTCGCATATCATATTTAGAAGCTTCTGACATAAATTCTCCTTGATTTTGATTATTATCTCCGATACAAAGCGCAGAAACTTGGGAGTTAGGCATATTAATCAAAGTCCCCATAACTCTTACTTCAGCTGTATTCAAACGGCCAAATAATAGTTCTTCATCAATCATTTGAATTCCCCGGCTTGTAATCCTTACACGTCGGAAATATGCCTCTCCTAGATATCGCTCAGTTACGACTTCTTGCTCGTCTTCCATAGGGAAAATAACTCGCACTACATCTGGAACACTAATATTGAGACTTTTGGCTATAAACTCATGTGTTACATCAAAAGAAAGATACCGTTCAGGATGTCTAGTATGGTATTTGTACAAAATTAACAAAACTGCCTGTCTTAATTCGCGGTCAGTCGCTTTTGCGGCATTGAAGTTTGGTATTAAAATTAATTCTTCACTTGATAAATCACGATTTATAGGTTGGAATGCAGGACAATTAGGCGAACACTTGGTCTTATAATCATTTGAACTGTTAAAGCCTATAACCTGACAGTAGGTTCGCCAACCACTTTCAGAAACATACTCTTCTGGTATTGCATCAAAGGTTTGTGTTTGAATCCCTGAGTGGAATTTTATTAAATTAAGATTTTTACAATTTACTTGTTGAATAATTTCAGGAATTGAACATTCATTACAAATACTTACTGAGGTAGATGAGGTAAAGTTTTTCCCTTGTTGTTCAGTGATAGTGCATTCTAGTTTGCTTCTTCTAGACTGTCTATAAGGGCAGATTTTTAGCATTGCTATAAATGTATAAGAATGAAGAAATTGATTTAACTTATATTTTGAGCATGGTTGCCAATTGAATTTACCTATTCCATAGCTTACTTTTCACATTTTCAAACTGGCTGTTAGAAACGAGGTATCACGACATCCAATCTGAGAGGGAGGAAGCAGTACCACAAAGCGCGATCGCTCAGTCGGCGAGAAATCAGACCAAAGCAACCAAAAAAAATCCTTATTAATCCGGCGCTGGGTCTACTTGCAACGCTAGTGCTTCAACTTCAAACTCTTCTATGCACCGTTTGAACACACCCAACATAAATTCAACACTAAATCCCATTATTGGGGGCGTACCATACACCGAGCTACGGTATGTCGGTCTCTCTGCCCACCCGTATAACTTAAAGTCATGCGTTCTCTTTCCTGGTTTTCCTTCATGGATGTAGGCATTTCGCATTTCCTTGTAAGCGATTGCACCGTATCGGGACAAAGTTAACCATTGCTCAAGCTCAGTACGATTTGTTTCAGGGCAATTCGCTAGAGTCTTGTTGATTATCGCACCCAGACTCAAATCCTGCGAAGTGCAGCGAGTTTGGTATTGCTCAATAAACTCAGGGGTACGACGTTCTCCAATTGTGCTTAAGAATGTAGATACATTCTCCGGCAGTTTTACTCCTTTCTTTTGGTTTATGCAGGTATCTCCTCGATCCACTTTGCTCCACAGGTCTGGTAGTGAAACAAGCTGGAATAACTCACCACCGTAACGTGCAAGAAACGCATCAAAAATAATCCGTTTACCAGTATTGCTGCAATCTTTCTTGCCGATACTCTCTGTCCACAAATTGGAAAGAGCGTCAAGAGAACCCCACAGCAACACGTTGCCTTCGTACCTTTGTTCGATAAGGTTTAACTTACTGATGAATGCGTGTCGTTGTCTCCAAAAATCAAAAAAAGATGCAATCCGCAATTTTAACTCTTCGTCCATATTGTTTGCTACTTAAGCTGCATGATAATTACTACTATTTATGAACAACAGAATAAAGTGCTATCTCTGAGTTACCGCCGTTTAAACAAGAAAGTTAATTGTTGAACAATTAGCTTTCTTGTTTATCTAAAGCCCACTCAAATCGCCGCTTTAAGTCATTGCAGTGACTAGGTGGTAAAATTCCATCATGCTGAAGTCTGCCAACTACAATCCCTGGTGCAATGCCAATTTCAGCAGCAAACTGCTCAATGCCCACTTTAGTGCGTTGTTGATCTGAAGCTAGAAATCGCTTCAACTCAATTGGGGGGATAAGTATGTCCGCAGCGAATTTGTTTGCTTCTTCCTCCTTCGCTAAATCTTCAACAGCAGCAACACCTTTCCCTTCGAGGAAGACATCACGCTTACCATGCAGCAGAATATGACCAGATTCATGGAAGAAAGCAAACCATAAATGGTCATCAGTTTTATGCCGCAGGCTGAGTTGAATCAGCGCTTTTTGAGGATTTAACCAGCGTGTTGCTCCACAGGCTCTTGTCTTGGGAAGTTCCGGTATAAAAACCACAGCCACACCTGTTTCAGCACATAGTCGCACTAATTCTGGTTGAAAAAC
>NZ_JBTYKD010000382.1:0-17840 GCF_054880495.1 Nostoc sp. | reverse complement strand
ACTAATGACTATTTTGTGCAATACCTGTGGGTTCCATCGAATTGGATTGCGCGTGTCTCCAAGGCGCACTATTACCGCATACTGGACAAGAGCGATCGCGGTGAGAACGGCGTTTAGCAAATTCCATCCGATTCAGGTCGATTGTCAGCAATTGCGACAATAGAGGCTGACTAAACCCGGTGATCAGCTTGATAGCTTCCAAAGCCGTTAGACAAGCTAATGTCCCAGAAACAGCGCCTAGAACTGAAAAGCCGCGCTGATCCCAATCAGGCTTTTCGGGAAACAGACAAGACAAACAAGGAGTCACACCAGGAATAATCGTTGTCAGGTAAGCCTCCATCCCGTCCATTGCGGCTTCCACCATTGGCTTACGCGATCGCACACAGGCTTCATTTAACAAATTGCGCTCTGTAAAATTGTGGGCGCAATCAAGAGCCATATCAGCAGACTGCACTAACGAATCAACATTTTCCGGGGTGATGTAATCATGAACAGTTTCCACTTGGACATCAGGATTAATCGCGTCCAGAGTTTCTTTAGCTTTAAATACCCTTGGCTTACCTACCCAATCATCAGTCATCAGAACCTGACGATTCATATCATCTAGCCGCAAGTCACCACCCCGGACTAGGATTAGCCGCCCAACGCCCGCTACTGCTAGGTAAAGCGCCGCCGTACCGCCTAATCCCCCCACACCTGTAACCAGAACTGTCGCTGACTTCAGGCGCTTCTGTGCTGTTTCGCCAAAATTCGGAAGCATCATTTGGCGACGATAGCGTTCTAATTCGGTAGGCGTCAGGTTAACCAATTTATACCTCCTAATCAGAAGTGATTTCTGTCAGTGTGACTACATTTTTCGGCTTGTCGTTAAACACTTTGAACAGTTTTTGTTCGTGAGGTGTTGAGTCGATAAAGACCTGATAGGCTTTTTGCAAAGCCAAAGAATATTGATTTAATTTCTCTTCTTGACTCAAGTCAGGAGAATTATCATCAATTTCTTTCATGTATTGAGAAAACTTTTTGAGAATATGTAGACGATTTACATTCACAACTTCTAGATCATAGGACAGGTTAAAGAATTGAAAAAATTCTTCTGCATCTACGAGCTGCTTGAATTTATCAATAGTTCCAGTCATTTAGCATTCTCCAATTTTTTCAGATGTTGCTTCAGTTCATCTAACTGGCGATAGATTTCATAAGTTGCAGATGCAACATCCATAAGTTGTGTGTAATCTGTTGGTAGCCCTTCAGCTAAATCATGCAGATCCATTTTCATTTGACCAGCTTTGCTATTGAGGCGTCTGATTTGTCCTTGTAGTTCCTCAATTCTCATTTGTCCTTCGTCCTTCGTTCTTCGTCCTTCGTCATTTGTCTTTTACTAATGACCAATACTTCTCTACGAGAGGCTACGCCAACGACTTCTCGACGAGAGGCTGCGCCAACGACGCCGCTACTTCGACGCCGCTCAATACAAGTCAGTACAAGTCAGTACAAGTGACTAATGACTAATTAAATATTGCCAACTTCAGGAAAGCGCTTCGCCAAATCAATACCTTTTTTCACGTGGTTTTCTCCCTCTTCTGCTAATTTTTCCAGGGAGTCAAAGCCAAAGCGATGAGCATCTCGCAAGGTTTTCACAGCTAGCAAAAGACGGCCAGAAAAAACTAGCGCCCAGCCAAATCCTTCATGGCTTAAATCAACTACAACCTGGGATATCAAACCTGTTTCCTGTTCAATCCCAGCAGCTACAGCTCGAAAAAATGCCATAATTCGAGCTTGAGTTACCGGATCAACTTCGGCCTCAACGGAGATTTCGCGCTTCTTTTGTTTAGTGACAATAAAGGGTTTGAGAATCAACTCATCAGACCAATTCCGATAAACCCCATAACTGTCTTGACCACGGATTTGTTGAATTAATACCTTCAGGAAAGGTGAGTTCAAGACTTCAGTTGTTGCAGTTCCGTTAACACTATTATTTGTGGTCATACCGTTGCTTCATTTTCAACTTCATCGGCAAAGTTTGTGGGTTTTTGCTGTAAAGCTTTACGCAACCAAGGTGGAGGATTACCTTTGAGGGTTTTCACTAGCTTATTTAGCACTTCACTAATTTCTTCTTCTTGCGATCGCGCCTTCACTGGGGTAACACCTTTCTTGATTAACCGAGCGGCAGCGCTACCACCAATTGCTATTACATAAATAATTGTGCAGTCCTCTAGAGCCTCAAGTTTTGGTGCGAGTCTACTCTCATTATTCTCTTCTTGGAGCTGATCATCAAAGTTAAGAGTCTCTACGAATTTATATCCTTCATCCGAGATTTCATAAACATCAATTTCATCTGCCGCTCCAAAATGAGTATTAATATGAACTCGGTCACTCGTCGTGAAGGCAATTTTCATCCTAGTTTGTCCTTTTTGAGTTATCATTTCTTCTTTGTCCTTTGTCAGATGTCCTTTGCAAATTACCAATGACTAATGACGAATGACTAATGACGAATGACCAATGACCAATGACTCTTCTTGTTCTAAAAACAGGTTGCCGATGCCATACACAAGTTCCATCGTGCCTCGATAGCCAACTTTGGTAAATTGACCATTACCTAAGCGGTCATAAATGGGCAGTCCGAGACGATAAAGAGGAATTGAGAGCCGTTTAGCGATCGCACCGACATTCGAGTTCCCAATCAGCAAATCAGAACCGTCTGCTAGACTCTCAAAGTCTTCCAAATCGCCGATAGTGATGTTTTTAACCGGGAGTTTTTCTAGTAAAGGCGATCGCGTGGTTGTCACCGCCGCATGAATTTGACTACCCATCGATTGCAGGAAATGCACTATTGACCACAACAAATCTGGTTCCAGCGCTAGGGAAACTCGTTTTGCACCGAAATAAAAATGAGTGTCCAACATCGCATCTTGCAACTGACGGCGTTGGCGGCGATATTTTTCGGGTACGCTGTTACCACTCAGAATCGCCAATGCTTGGATAAACTCATCTACCGCTTCTAATCCAGTCAGTTCGCCAAACACCTCATAAGGTGTATCAAAGCGTTCTTTCAGAATCTTGGCAGCACCCCGCATACTTTCACCCAATGCTAGGGTAAAAGCAGAACTACCTACTTCTTGTAGCTGTTTTAAGGTAGTCCCACTGACCGTAACAGCGCTGTAATTATCTTCTAAATGACCATCTAGAGAAGCGCCAAGGTCAGGTATAAAGATAGGTACCAAGCCAAAAGCCGTGACTATCTCTTTAATTTCCTGTACATCCCCTGGTGTGAAGGCAGAACCCGCCAAAATCGTCACTTGTTCAGTTTTGATTACACCTGGTTGAGGAATTTCCTTAACTATGCTTTCCACAGCAACAGCAAAACCATCTTGCAACGCACCTTTAAAATCTGGGGTAGGTGCAAAAACGATTGCCAAATCATTCAATTCCGGATGGCGATCGCGGATTGCTTTAAGAAAACCCTCGATGTCATCTCCTCTAGTTTCAGTCAACCCAGTGGTACATAAACCAATAATTTCTGGGTTAGCCTTTTCTACCAAAGTGAGAATTGCTTGTTCCACATTCTCTTCACCACCTAAGATAGTAGTGACTTCCGTCATTGCTGTCGTAGCTAGGGGAATCGCTTCCCGGAAATGCCGTACCAGGACAACTTTAGCAAAAGCAGTACAACCTTGAGAACCGTGGAATAAGGGCATCGTCCCTTTCAATCCCAAAAAGGCTAAGGTTGCACCCAAAGCTTGACTTTGCTTGAGAGGATTAACTGTCAATGCTTTGTTAGAAACCGTGACGATCGCCATTAAACTACCTCCTCATCCCACAGGGCACACTTTCTCGTTCCCTGGCTCCACCGGGGAATACTGACAGTGAGGCTCCGCCTCATCTGCTCTAAAAGAAAGGCAGAGCCTTCAGGAATGCGTTCCCAATCCCAACCGGAGTTTGGGAACGAGGGTATAAGAGCCATTAAACTACCTCCTCGTCCCAAGGAGCGGGTTTGCGTATTTGTTCCCAAATCGGGCTATACAGAGCTTCGTACAATTCCCGCGCCATCTCAATCATTCCCACATAACCTGCATAGGGATGGTGACGTTCTTGGTTGATATCAAGGAAAGGAATTCGAGCTTTCAAAGCAGTGTATTGGTTACGACCACCAGCAATCAGCATATCTGCGCGAGTGTCTTTAACCACCTGTAGCAATTCTTTAGGGTTGCCCTTCTCCAACATAATGCCATCGTTGCCGAGTAACTTCTTGATTTTGGTTTTATCTTCCTCAGTACTTTTGCGAGTACTGGTAGCAACAACTTCAATCCCCAAGTCCCTAGCAGCCGAGATAATTGACCAACTCTTGACACCACCTGTATACAAGACAACCCGCTTACCTTTGAGTCGAGCGCGATAGGGAGCCAATGCCAAATCTAAAGCAGCCGTTTCTTCTGCAATCAGCTTTTCTGTGCGCTCCTGTAAATCAGGATCACCTAATTTAGCAGCGATATTTCGCAGACAACGATTCATATCATCGATGCCGTAGAAAGACTCTTCAATGTAGGGGATGTTGTAACGCTCCTCCATCTTTCTGGCCATGTTTACCAGCGCTCGTGAGCAGATCATCACGTTGAGCTTGGCGCGGTGGGCGTAGCGAATTTCATTGTAGCGAGCATCGCCCGTAATTTTAGACAAAATACGAATGCCTAATTTTTCTAACAGTGGTGTTACTCCCCACATTTCCCCGGCGATGTTGTATTCACCGATTAAGTTAATATCATAGGGGGTTGTATGTTCCGGTTCTGCTGTGCCGACAACATATTCCAACAAAGCTTCACCACCAAAACGGTTGCCCAGATTCTTACTGCCGATGAATCCTGGTGCAATGACCGGAATAACAGGAGTACCAATTTTTTGGGACGCAGCTTTGCAGACAGCATCAATATCATCACCAATTAAAGCTGTCACGCAGGTAGCGTAGACAAATACAGCTGCTGGTTGGTAGCGTTCTTTGAGTTCCAGAATCGCTTTATAAAGCTTCTTTTCGCCACCGAAGATGACATCATTTTCACCCAAGTCAGTCGTAAAGCCCATTTTGTAGAGTTGAGGCCCAGATGATAGACTACCACGACTGCCCCAGGAATTACCAGCACAGGCGATCGGGCCGTGGACTAAATGAGCAGCATCTGCGATCGGCACTAGAGCAATCATTGCACCATCAAAAGCACAGCCCCCTTGAGCCGCGCCAGGTTGTGCCTGTTGGGCGCAAGACTTGTTTTTCTTTTCGGATTGTTTGTGCTGATTATGCTCGCATCCTGTCTCAGTGAGCAACTCGTTGATTTTGCCTTGGGTGATTTTCATCTCTCTTCTCGTGCTTAATTGTTAATTGTCATTAGTCATTAGTCATTTGCCCTTTGTCATTCGTGAGTTACCAATGACTAATAACCAATGCCCCATGTCCAATGCCCAATACTTCGACTTCGCTCAGTACAAGTGCCCAATGCCCAATAATTAACAAATGTATTTTGTGACATCCTCTCCACATACATCAGCGAGGTAAGAGAGAGCGCGAAAACGCAATCCTACAAATTCGTCATATAAAGGATTGAGTTTACATAGTGGTGGGATATCAATAGACTTCCCAAATAATTTAATTTGTCGCTCAAAGGGACAACAACAAGGAATTGTTTGGCAAATTAGATGAGCGATGCGATTATTTTTAACCTGAATTCCATCCACTACACGACGCAAAGGATTGAGAAGATTGTGCAACTTCCCTGGTTTTTTATAGTTAGGTGGATGGTAATTAGGATGAGCGTGAGTGTGTTCGTGAGTATGATTGATGGTTTCCATTTATAGATACCTTGGGTAAATGCTAGAAAGAAAAAGGGGAAAATAATTCGTAATTACGAATTACGTTAGCGAGTCCTCGTTCGCTTTTAGCGTCTCGTAGAGAGCGTCATTACGAATTACGAATTATTTTCCGCCCTTGATTAACACGCAGTGCGTTTACACAATTCCTAACGAATCAAGTCGTAGGAAATATCTGTCTTGGAAGGAATGTTGGTGTTGCGATCAATTTCTTCAAACAGGGTATTTACAACCCAGTTGAGCAAGTTGATCACACCTTGATAACCAATAGTGGAATAGCGGTGTAGGTGGTGACGATCCATGATCGGGTAGCCAATTCTCACTAAGGGAGTTTTGGTGTCGCGCCACAGGTACTTACCGTAGGTGTTACCAACAAGGAAATCTACGGGTTCAGTGAACATCAAAGAACGCAGATGCCACAAGTCTTTACCAGGCCAAACAGTTGCATTCTTACCGAATGGGCTAGAAGCAAGCAGTTCTTTCATTTCTGTTTCAAATACTTCGTTGCTGTTGTTAACCAAGATATGCACAGGTTCAGCACCCATTTCCAGCATAAAGCTAACTACGCTGTATACTAAATCTGGTTCGCCATAGATAGCGAAGCGCTTGCCGTGAATCCATGAGTGGGAGTCAGTCATGGCATCAATTGCCCGACCGCGTTCAATTTCCAATTCTTGAGGAATGGGTATACCACTCAGTTCGCTGAGTTTCATCAACAACTCATCTGTACCCTTGATACCCCAAGGACGGAAAACTGAGGTTGGTTGCTTCCATTCTTTTTCGATGTACTCGCGGGTTTTGAGAGTAGAGTGTGATTGCAGAGCGATCGTAGCTTTAGCATTAATTGAATCTGCTGCATCTTCTAACTTTGTACCACCTGGATACATATCGAACTCACCTGTGTTTGGTGAATCCAGGTAGTCGCTGTTGTCAGCTAGAATGGTGTACTCAAAGCCAAACAAGGAAGCAATCCGCTTGATTTCGCGGTTATTACCTACGTAGGTGTCAAAACCTGGGATAAAGTTGATCTTACCATTGCTAGTTTCTTTCTTATGACCTGCTGTCAGGTTAGAAAGAATTCCCTTCATCATGTTGTCGTAACCCGTGATATGGGAGCCAACAAAGCTAGGGGTGTGAGCGTAGGGTACTGGGAAATCTTGAGGAACTGAACCAGCTTCCTTGGCGTTGTTGATGAAAGACTGCAAGTCATCACCAATTACTTCTGCCATACAGGTGGTGCAGACAGCGATCATTTTAGGCTTGTAGAGTTGGTAGGAGTTCGCCAAGCCGTCAATCATGTTTTGCAGACCACCAAACACGGCTGCATCTTCAGTCATTGAAGAAGATACACCAGAGAATGGTTCTTTGTAGTGACGGGTTAAGTGGGTGCGGAAGTAAGCAACACAACCTTGAGAACCTTGAACAAAAGGTAGAGTACCTTCAAAACCAACAGCAGCAAAGATTGCTCCCAATGGTTGGCAACCTTTAGCAGGGTTGACGGTTAAAGCTTCACGAGCGAAGTTCTTTTCACGATAATCCCAACTCTTAGTCCATTCTGCAACCCGTTTTACTTCTTCAGGGTCGTGACCGTTTTCAAACTGCTTTTTATTTTCAAAAAGCTGTTGGTACTCCGGTTGGTGGAATAACTCTACGTGGTCTTGAATTTTTTCTGGATTCTGAGGCATTTCTGGATCTCCAAGCTTACTGAATTCTTTACTTATCGAGGAATGAGGATTTGAGGGGGGAATGGGAGATGAGAATATGATTCAAAATTCAAAATGCAAAAACCAAAATTAATTTTTAAGTTTTTAATTTTGAATTTTGGATTCCCAACTCCCCCTGGGGTTTTAGCCCCAGGCTATCCCTACTTATCTAGGCTCCCATTTCCCTAGACGGCAGTTTTAGCCTTAGCTTCAGCCTTCCTAGCCTGAGCTTTTTCATTCCAAGGAGCGCCAATTAATCCCCAGGTTGGGCTGTTGAGTGCCAAGTCCATGTCGCGTGCGAAGATGGCGAAGCCATCGTAACCGTGATAAGGACCGGAGTAATCCTTTTTGTGGTTCAATAGCTTTAAACAGCCTAATGTTTGCAGTAAGCAATGTCTGTGCTAAACATTGTTCGCTGATCACACATTTATTTTTAGGCTAAATATAGGCTAAGAACACAGCGATGCATAATCAGGTTCAGAACTCACGCATCATCTAAATGTTGTCCTGAACCAGGGCGATTAGAAATCGCGGCTACACAAACGTTCGCCCTTGGCGTTCCCGTTCGCGTAGCGTCTCCCTTAGGAGAAGGGTAGGCCGCCTACGCGGACTAGGGAAAAATTCAGCGTTTGTAAGCGTAGCAGTAACGTAGGTTAACGTGAGTTCGATGAACCTCTCCCGGACAGCCTCCCTTTCCGTTTCGGAGAGGGAGGAGCAACGAAAAATTAAGTTTTTTGCTCCCCTCTCCGCGTCGGAGAGGGGCTGGGGGAGAGGTCAAATAAGACTTGTCGAACTCACGTTAGGTTAACCTGCGTAGGTAAGCTTTTGCTTGTGTAGCTTTAAGAATTCTATTCGCCCAGAGTTTATGTTCATCTCTGCAATCCTAGCAACAAAGAGTGCACGATGAGAACGAAAGTACTACTGGAATTAGAGAAAGTTAATCTGCGTTTGAAGTCTGCAAAGGCAAAGGTGACAATTAGGGAATCCAATGGAAGTCTGCAATTACGGGCGACCTTACCAGTTAAACCGGGAGACAAGGACAGTAGTGGTACTGGGAGAAAGCAATATAACCTCAGTTTGAATATTCCTGCTAACTTGGATGGACTCAAGACGGCTGAGGAAGAAGCTTATGAATTAGGAAAGTTAATTGCTCGTAAAACCTTTGAATGGAATGATAAATATTTAGGAAATGAGGCAATTAAAAAAAATTTTAAAACCATAGGAGAATTACTCGAAGAATTTGAAACTGAGTATTTTAAAAGTCATAAACGAACTACGAAAAGTAAGCATACTTTTTTTTATTACTTTTCCCGAACAAAGCGATTCACTAATTATAAAGATTTAGCAACTGCTGAAAATCTGATCAGTTCAATTGAACAAATTGACAAGGAATGGGCTAAGTATAATGCCGCTAGAGCGATCGCTGCATTTTGCCTGACATTCAAAATCGAAATTGATTTATCTAAATATTCCAAAATGCCTGAGAGTAATTCTCGGAATATACCGACCGATGCAGAAATATCTGAGGGAATTATCAAGTTTGAAGATTACCAAAATAACAGAGGTAATCAAGTTAATCAAAATGTTCAAGATAGCTGGCAACTTTGGCGCTGGACTTATGGAATGTTAGCAGTTTTTGGTTTGCGTCCACGGGAACTTTTTATTAATCCTGATATTGATTGGTGGTTGAGTCAAGAAAATTTAGATTTTACATGGAAAGTTCATAAAGATTCTAAAACTGGTCAAAGACAAGCATTACCATTACATCGGCAATGGATTGAGGATTTTGATTTGAGAAATCCTAAATATGTAGAGATGTTACGGAGTGCGATCGCTAAAAAAGATAACACAAATCATGCTGAGATAACGGCGTTAACACAGCGAGTTAGCTGGTGGTTTCGTAAGATAGGATTGGATTTTAAACCTTATGATTTGCGTCATGCTTGGGCAATTAGGGCGCATATTTTGGGGATACCAATTAAAGCTGCGGCTGATAATTTGGGGCATAGTGTGCAGGTTCACACCCAAACTTATCAGCGTTGGTTTTCGCTAGATATGCGGAAGTTGGCAATTAATCAGGCTTTGAGTAAGAGAAATGAAGTTGAGTTGATTAGGGAGGAGAATACTAAGTTGAGGATGGAGAATGATAAGTTCAGATTGGAGATTGAGAAGTTGAGAATAGAGTTGGTTTATAAGCAAAGTTGAATTTCACAAAGTGCAACACATTCAAACTAGGCTCATTTACTCAAAAACAACGCCGCGATAAATTTCCGCCATCGGCAATTCAATACTAACTGAATCCAACGAAATAGATAGCTCTAAGCCGCTAAAATCACTGAGCAACCAACCTTCGGCTTGTTTACTATAACGTTCCACAAAAGCTTCATCCTGCTCGACTAATAAATATTCGCTAAAACTCCCAATTGAGCGATACATCCGAAATTTACTGAGTCGATCGTAGTCTGCGGTGGAAGGAGATAGAACTTCAACAATCAACGTCGGATTCAAAACTTCATCTAAGCGATCGCCATTTAGCTGCGGTTCGCCGTCAAAAATCATTACGTCTGGATATACTCCACGTCGATATTCGGGAATCCACAGCCGCAAATCGCTGTTAATTGGCTCGAATTGAGTATCGCGCAGCATAGAAGTAAAATAGGTTAAAATGTTCCGACCGATGCGGCTATGTTTGAGTGTTCCTCCGGCCATGGGTACAATTTCTCCATCTCGATATTCGCTATGTCCTTCGGCTTTTTCTTCGATCGCGCGATATTCATCCAAACTGTAACGGCGCGAGATGGTAGAAATCATAGGTCGTAGGCGATGGTATTTACTATAAGACAACAATACTATTTTGTCACAGATTTGTTTGTAAGTTAGGAGTTAAAATTCACAACACAAGATTGAGAATTCTGTCGAACATACTCAAGAGCAGAGCAGTACAATGTCTGCGACGAATGTAGCTGTAAATCAGCTTTTTTTGCTTCCACAATTACAATGCATGGTGCTTCAATTTCTAGCACTTCCGGCGAACGACTCAATAGGAAATCACACATTCCATTAAGTCCAACTGCCTCATCAACTGGAAAATCTTCCCCAGAGAATAAGCTAATTTGGCGATTTAATATCCGTCTAACTTCTAATAATACTGGGTAAATGATTCCTTCGGAACGGGCTTTTTGACTAGCTGAAGAAGCAAGTGGCAGACTTTCTTCAAGATATGCCGTCAGTGTAGCAGATGCTTTAATTGATTCAGTCACAGGAATAAATCGCCCACCTTCTTGTGTTTTTAACCCGAAAGCTTCTTTAACTTTACTGATACTTGTAAACTGACTATAAGGTATAATTTGTAGAAATCTATCGGTTGTAGGCGTTGGCGTAGGCCCCCGGAGGCATCGCATTCGCTATCAGACAACAATATAATTTTGTCACAGATTTGGTTGTGAGATGATATCATGCTGCGATCGCATGTCTACGACAACATACCTTACCATTTGTTGAAGTCTTAGAGGTTATCTACTTACAATATGCCTTTGAAGAGTTTGGGCATCAACAATAGCGAGTCTTTTCCCAACGCCAAGGAGCGTCTGCTAGAGTTGGGAACACGCTTTAGCGCAACGAGCGTCACAGCCCCTACTTCTCTACGAGACGCTGCGCGAACGGCAAGCTCAGTAACCATCGTAGACATCGCTTTCTTCTAGATTAATAGTTGTAAATCAATAAACCTATTATATAGAAAGCCTGTTTGTGATCATTACTCGCAAACAGACTTGATTTTTTCTAGACTTCTAATTAAGGCTGCTCCCAAAGCTCACGGATACGGTCAGGCAGGCTGCCTGCAATTTCCTGAATCCGCTCTTGAGAAAGTTCGTCTTTGGTGGCAGAAAACACCGCTTTAATTGCCTGCTCTACCTCCACTGTTCCTGGGAGTCCTCCTTCATTAGCAACCCGCCTGAGAAATAGATTAGAATCAATTCCAAGGGGAGCCGGGCCTGTTAAAGGTTGACGAATTCGACTTAAAAATCTCACAAGGGGATTGGTATCTTTCCAGAGTTCTGACACTTCTAACTGGAGTGCTTTCTCATCAGTAGGTAGAACCTCTGTATGCAGTTCTCCCTCAACGCGATCAATTGTGTCCGTGGTCATTAAGTCGCGCATAACGCGAAACACAACTTCGGTAAAGTCTCTTGCATCATAGGGATCTGCAAATCCGGCTTTAACCATCACCTTTTCCAGAAACGAGCCATGTTCGTCAGCGATCGCAGCTCGAGTATCTTCAATCTCCGTTGGGTCAATTTCTGGAATGTTTTTTCTAAATGATTGATCGGGCATTGTTTTTTCTTGTGCTTTTTAATTTTGAGTCTTTATCCTTACCTTATCTAAGGTCGCACAAATCAAAAACCCTTAGCATCATCCAGAAGTTTGAAATGCCATCTATTCAAAAGTTAGAAATTTATTTGATCTGCTCACAGCAGCAAAGCCGGAAGGTCATGCTTGAGGGGAAGCAATCTTCCTTGATTGAGCAGCGCAATACTCCTGGTATTTCCGCCCGTTGTAGACATCGCCCATTGGTGTCAAAAAACAGTCAGAATAGATGAATTGGTATAAAATCAGCCGAAACAAAGATGGTAGTGGCAACATGTTCTAGAACTGTTTCAAAATAACTTGTAATAAAGCAAGTGCGATGTGTACAACGGGCTACACCCACGCTCGCTCATGTAGGGATTGTTCTAGATCCTCCTAAATCCCCCGATAAATTGGGGGACTTTGATTCCGGTTCCCCATTTGTTAAGGGGAGCCAGCTTTGTGCGTGAATCAGAATATAAAACCCTTAGAGGAGTTATTTATGATTTCCGTGCTGACTTTGTAATACCAGATGCTCAAAATCCACTTGCTTTTATTGAAGTGAGAAAAAGTTCTTCGCGCCATGCCTCACTATATGCTAAAGATAAAATGTTTTTTGCAATTAATTGGAAGTGAAGAAATACAAAGCTTCTCGATATTGTGGTTGTAGAAGGAGCTTGGACAAGAGAAACTCTTCGTGTCATGGCAAATGTTTTTGATTACGTGACACCTTTAACTCGTGTTTCTCAAGTTGCACAAGTTATCAGAGCATATCTAGACGGCGATGAGACAAAGCTGAAGTAGTTGATTACGGCAGTTTTCATGTATTTGAACCATATCTGTCGTAGGGGCACAGCATTGCTGTGCCCCTACCGCGTGGTCTATTTACCTGAAAATAGCTGTAATTTTAGTATTGAAGAGGCAAACCGCAACAACACCACCTAGTTGGGGCAGACGGAATATACAAAGCGCAATGGACCCTACTAGCCAGCGACTTGATACTATAGACATATCCAAAAATTAGGTTTTAACCTAGACAGGATAAGAGTTTGAGATTCTTTTTCGGAGATATCTAATAACTAAAACCCTATATATGCAGTACGAGATGTAGTGCGTTGCGCCCTTGCGACAAGACACCCTAGCAATACTAGGAATTTGATAACATGAACAAAGTAAGCGATCGCCTATGACTCAACTTCAGCGATCGCAAAACCAGCAGAGAGAACAAAAACACTATGGCAAAGCGTAAAAAAAGCAATCTCCAGTGGATTAAAGAAACGCTTGAACTCAAACCTGATCATCGCTGGGAATCTCCATCAGGCTACAAAATTTTTGTAGCAGATAGAGGCGCTGTTCGCTTCAATGTTCCCCAAAATTGGGTTTTTGAGCCACAAGAAAAATCCTTCAAGTTCATGGATAAAAAACCGCCCAACGACGACTGCTGCTTGGAAGTATCTTTCAATCGTCTACCACCCAATGACTGGAGCCAGTTTCCGCTAAAATCTACTTTGAAAAAAGTCATGGAAGACGATAGCCGCGACGTAATTGCAAGGGAAAAAATCTTTACCGTCAAGCGCCAAACCGCCAGAATAGTCTGGACAGAGATTAAGTTTATCGACACTCAGGAAGAACCACGAGAAGCTTTTTCACGGACTTGCATTGGTTTGGGGTCCAATGTTCAGTGCTTGATTACATTCGATTATTGGGCAGATCAAACAGAGCCGCTCATACCTATTTGGGATGAAGTGATGCGTAGTCTCACATTAGGGTTGTATATCCGTGACCCCATGACTGGACTGGCTTTTCCAGACTGAAGCCCAAGAATTAATTGTGAACATAGGTCAACTTGAGGCGTAGCCCGTCCTAGACATTGCATTTGAGGTAATTGTTTTTTGCAGAGTTGGGCAATTAATAATATTCCTGCTTTCAATATAAGGAATGAGTCTAAATCCACTAACAAAACTAATTTCAGAACGAGGTTTTGACCGATTTCAATCAGGATTAAGATCACGTTTTGCTGCTTATCGGCTGAAATATACACTGGCTTACTGTGAACCTAGTGATAATTCAGCTATGCGTCTTGACTTTGAGAGGTCATTACATCTTGGTAGAGTAACACTTTGAGAGTCAGGGGCTTGTAAAATGGATATTCTTGAAATATCTACTGGTAACAATGTCTTTTATGAAAGTCACCAGTTTAACAACGAAAAGGAATTTTATCGAACCTATCCAAGACTGGTGATTTTTATGCGTGATATGTTGCGACTTAAATCAAACAATATTTAGTTAAAAACCAGTATAAATAAATGCTAGCGTTTCCGCTTTTTTTAGTGCCATTCAGCTAGGGACTTCCAACAAATAAATTACTACTACTTCGGCGGACGTCTCTTCCGCCCGCAGGCAAAGGCGGGCAAGATGCCCACAAAAAGTAGTTATTTTTTGATTTAGAAGTTCCCTATAAGGCTTATTTGAGCAGCATCATAGCTATTTTGTCTCCCCTCCACAGTATATGGCATTGATAACATGAGGTTCATTTGTGATTCAAACCTGAAAATCCTGACATTAGAGATTACTTAAGTCATGATTCAACTAGTTACTTTTATCACTAGTGCATAACTGTTTGAACTCCTATGCTTATAAACATGAGACATCAACCAGATTAAGGTTTACTCAACTTTAATCATGCAGTTTACAAAAGGAGATTTAGTGATGAATATCAAACAAATTCTTGCTGGTGCAGCACTTCTTTTACCATTTGCTGTTACTTCTATCCCTTCCCAAGCATCAGCATTACAGGTTATTGTTAATCCCCACGGTCTTAATAGACCTGCTCAAATAATCGCACAAAAACCATCACAAGTTAAGCGTCATGCACCACCAGCGAAAAAGAAAGTGTTGGTTCCTGGACATTGGGAAAAAACAAATCATGGTCGCAAGTGGGTTGCGGCTCATTATGTATACAAGTAAAAACGCCTAAAACTCCAAACAATTTGGAATTTTTATCATCTCTCTACTTCTAGTAAGAAGAGAGGCAAATAAAAACTTTTTACTCAAGATTTGAGAGTTACTCATGAAATTAGCATCATTAACAAATGTTTTGGTTACAGGTGCGATTGCTCTCGGCGCGACTGCAACCATCAATCAGCCAAGTCAAGCCGAAAGTAGGCAAGGATTTTATTGTGAGACCTCAGGAAACAAACCTGTGACGGTGTACACAAATTTTAGAGGTGTTTCTGAGCCTTGGATTCGCTGGACTTCCAATTACTTCAGAGACGCTGGCTACAATAAACTAACGCGCTGCCAAGACGTAAGCCACCGCTTGGAAACTTACCGCCGCAACAGAGAACTGAAGTTTATTACTGTCGGCAAAATGAATGGACAAAATGTGGTTTGCACCGCAAATAAATTCAATGGTCGCTGTGAAAACTTGATATTGACCCTCAAACCCAGTGAAGATGGCGTGCAAGCGCTAACTAATCTCCTGGCTTGGCGGCAAGGAAAGACAGGTGCGCCCCCCATCAGTAAAAACAATAGAATACCTTATGTTGATTTGAGGGAACATTTAGGGATTTCCAAAGAATAAATTACAGCTATTTCCAGGTCAATAGACCACGCGGTAGGGGCACAGCATGCTGTGCCCATACGACAGATAATTGATAGAAGTATATCTGAATACATCCGCCAGAAAGCCGCAGACTGAAGTAGATTCTGTAGGTGTCAAAGATATTATTTTACCTGGTGAGATTAAGGCTATCTTGAGCAAGGTAATCGAGGCAGAAAAAACCGCTCAAGCAAACGTAGTCAGACGTAGAGAAGAAACCGCCACTACCCGCAGTATGCTAAACACTGCTAAAGTGATGGAGGATAACCCCGTTGCATTGCGTCTGAAGGAACTCGAAGTATTAGAGCGGATTGCAGAGAAGATTGATCGGATTCAAGCAAGCTGAATATCATCATTTTTGTATTAATGAGGTGCGTTGCGCTACGCGATAACACTACGGATTTTATGTAATTGCTTTTGTGGAGTTAGGAAGCGCTGAATAAATTTTATTATCAAACTATATACTGGTTGTGCAATTAAACTAAAAACTGAAATTGACTATAATGGATATAAATAAAAATTTTACACCAAAGATGTAAAAATACTCACAAGTGTGTATCTTGACACTCAGTCAGCATTAAAATATATACTTCATAGATAAACTCTAATTATGCCGATTCAATGGCATGGAGTCACTGCGATGTCAATTGATAAAGTTAAAAACCAGCAAAATAATGGTCCAGATCAACCCGCTACAGGCTTAATAGAAAGCCTAGTAAAGGCAAAAGACAAGAAAAAATCTAAAAAATCAAAACGGATTTTTGATGGTAGCACTGAAGTTTTTGCCGAGAAAATTCCCAAAAAGACTTTTGAAACTGAGCTAGAGCAACTCCAGATTGAGCTAGTCAAAATGCAATACTGGATTAAGCACGTCGGCTATCGGGTTGTGATAATATTTGAAGGGCGCGATGCTGCCGGCAAAGGAGGAGTAATTAAACGCATTGCAGACCCACTCAATCCTCGTGGCTGTCGTGTAGTTGCCTTAGGAACCCCCTCTGATCGTGAGAAAACTCAGTGGTATTTTCAGCGTTACGTGCAACATCTTCCGACAGCAGGCGAAATAGTCCTCTTCGATCGCAGTTGGTACAACCGAGCCGGAGTTGAACGGGTGATGGATTTTTGTACCGAAGCAGAATATCAAGAATTCATGCAATCTTGCCCGGAATTTGAACGAATGCTGGTGCGATCGGGCATTGTTTTAATCAAGTACTGGTTCTCGGTCAGCGATGAAGAACAAGAGCAACGCTTTCTCTCTCGCAGTCACGATCCAGCAAGGCGCTGGAAACTCAGCCCAATGGATTTGGAATCACGCGATCGCTGGGTAGAATACTCCAAAGCAAAAGATACCATGTTTGCTTACACGAATATTCCAGAAGCTCCCTGGTTTACAATTGAAGCAGATGATAAAAGACGTGCGCGGCTCAATTGCATTGATCATTTGTTGAGCAAAGTTCCTTACGAAGATATGACACCTCCTCCCTTAGAGCTTCCGTCTAGACCTGTGGCTGATGAGAATTATGTTCGCGCCCCCCGCAATGAGCAGTTCTTTGTCCCTCAAGTGTATTAAGCATCACTGTTGTGTTGCAGCTTCTCGCTAATGATTGAATATAGGGATGTGCAAACGTTATCTATGCGTGGGGCATCACCAAACAGCCCGTCGTAGACATCGCTACAACGAGCTACTTCTTGTGCATTTCACACACAATCCTAAATAACTCTACAACAGGGGTAAAATAGAAGCAATTCCCTTTTATTAAAAACGTCATATACTCAAAGCAGTGCAAAACTATGGCGTACAGCGACTTTACTCTAGAAAAAGCTGCGGCTGTTTTGGGAATCACCACCCAAGAAGCCGATCTGTTTCCTAAGCTTGTACCTCTTTCTATTCCTTCGTGGTTAAATGAAACTTTAGGAAAGCGAACCCAATTAGCTCTGATTAGTGAAAAGGCTCGGAGCGAATTTATTATTGTACCGATTTTACTAGCCTGTCGCGATCTCAGCCAAGATAGTTTGGCTATTTTCTCTGGACAAAGACTTGATGTTGATCCTGCACAGGGCTTGATTGGGGAATGTGATTTTATTTTAGCAATAGCTCCACCTTTACCACCGTTGCGATCGCCAATTCTGACTGTAGTGGAAGCGAATAAAAATGATGTTGAAGCTGGGTTAGGACAGTGCATCGCGCAAATGGTAGCTGCGGATTTATTCAATCGTTCATCTGGACAAGCAGAAATACTCGTGTATGGATGTGTGACAACAGGAGAAGTATGGCAGTTTCTTCAACTTTCGCAAAAAGTGGCTTTGCTTGATAAGCAAAGATATTACTTGGATAATGTAGGAGC